>JAUNMW010000245.1 GCA_030537395.1 Clostridia bacterium
ACCGCTGACACTTGTAACAATCCAAGGCTGACCGGATGTGGGTGTGGGAAGTTTGAGAAGTATATATCATGGATTGGATCCTGCAAAAGTGAGTTTTGCTCACGGGTAGAAAAAAAGGAAGGCGCCGCATGTGTTTTCGGCAGAAAACCGGGCGTTTCGCTCAGGGCTTGCGGAAGCCCTTGCGGTATTTTTGCGGCGCGACACCGTAGTATTTTCGGAACGCTCGGGTAAAGGTGCTGGAATCCGTATAGCCGCAGGCATAGCAAACTTCCTCGTTGGGGAGCCCCCGGTTCAATTGCGTCACGGCGTATTGCATCCGCTGCTGCACGATGTATTGGTAAGGCGTGTAGCCTGTTTCACGCCGAAACAGGCGGATAAAGTAATTGGGGTGATAATTGAACAGGCCGCTCAGGCTTTCGATGGTCAATTCCTCGGAAATGTGGCGAAGGATGTACTTTTGCACCGTAGTCAGCATCTGAGAATTGGGAATGAAGTTTTCGCTTTCCCGCAGAAAATAGGAAAAATCCTCCGCCAACTGTTCCAGCAGCTCGATCCTTTTTTCGCTGATGGCTTTGGCAACCGTGCGAATGAATACGCAAAGGCAGGTATCTTCCTCCACGGACAGTTCGATCAGATCGTTTACGCGGAATTTGCTGAAATCCACATGCAGGTAGGTGCAGGCGAAATCCTTTCGCTTATCCCGCCAGACGTGATAGGGCAGCGTGGAGGGCAGCGCATAGAGAAAGCCCGGCTTGAGGGTTCTGCGCACATCCGCCGCTTCGTAGGTTACGTCGCCCTCCGTAACATAGTAAATCCGTGAATATCCCGTGGGTACTTCTTCGTTCAATTCCCAGGTCGGCAATACCACCGTGTTTCCATATTCGATCAGCATATTCATTTCCTCCGCTTGATCCTATTGTACAGCCGATGAACTGAAAAGTAAATAAAAAAATGCACGGCCGCAAAAAAAATGCACGCGCGGCGCTCCCCGAAATCTTATTTTTTGCATATATTACGCTTGTTCCTGCACTTTGTTTTTTCAATGCTTTTTTTATATAATTTTTGCAGACAGTGATTATGCGTGTGGAGGCGGTTCTATGAGAGGCTATCTTGCGTGGGATGACAAGCATATAGACGATGGGCTTTCCGTAGAATTTGAATATACGCGGACTTATCAGGAATGGACGGGCCGCGGTTTGGCCCGACGGGAATTGGAGTGTCTGCGCGTTGCCCTGCCCGCCGCCATGGCGCCCGTCCAGGATGGGGATTTATTGATCGGCCGGCGCGTATTCCGTCCCCTGGGCGTAGCGCCCAGCTATTGGGACGACGATACCGACGGCTTGGACAACGTGTCCTTTTACGCCGATCTGGGCCGGATGGAGCGGGTGATGAACCGCCCGACCCAGACGCAGGAAAGAAGAGCGGCCATCGCCGGCTTGATCGATTTCTGGAAAAAAGAAAACGTAAACGCGAAGGTGCGGGCAAAATTCGATGATGGAATGCGCCGCGAAATGCCCAGCGATTTGTGGAATCTGGATTCCGGGGTCATCTTCGGATTGTACCGTTTGGTTTTTTCCCAGCTGGATTATGATAAGCTGATCTTGAAGGGACTGCCGGGTCTAAGGAAAGAAGTGCTCTGCCGCCTAAAGGACGGCGCGCTTTCCCTTGAACAGCAGGATTTCCTTTCGTCGCTGTGCGGCCTGATCGATTTGCTTCTGGAAATCCTGGGGCTGTATGCCGGTCAGCTTCGTGAAAAACTGGCCCAGGGAGCGGACCCCGCTTGGCTCCAGCCTATATTGGAAAGCCTGGCCCGCATTCAATCCGGCCCGCCTGTCTGCTTCCGGGATGCGCTGCAATTGGTATGGTTCTATTCCGCCATGACCGGCGGCCGGGATTTCGGACGAATGGACGTGTACCTGGGCGATCTGTACTGCAAGGATATAGACAGCGGCGCTTTAACGAAGGAAGAAGCCGTCAGCCTTTTGCTGTCCTTTTACCGCCTGATGCAGGATACGGACAGCCGGGATGGCCGCATCGTGATGGGAGGCCTGGGACGGCGGAATCCTGAAAACGCGGATCGGGTGTCCCTGGCGATCATGGAGGCGGGGCTCCGGTTCCGCCAGCTCAAGCCGGAATTCTCCCTGCGCATGTACAAGGGCATGAACGAGGAGGTCATTCATTTCGCCTTTAAAATGCTGGCGGATGGAATGACCTACCCGCTGCTGTTCAACGACGAGGCCTCCATCAGCGCGGTGGAAAACACCATGCACGTTTCCCCCGAGGAAGCGCGGCAATACGGCTTTTTCGGCTGCGGAGAATACGTGCTGGGGCACCGCAGCATCGGTACGCCCAATGATATCATCAATTTGGCAAAGGCCTTGGAGGTGACCCTCCATGAAGGCGTCGATCCGGTGCGCCGCTGCGCCCACGGGCTGAATCTGGGGCCGGTGGAAAGCTTTGATACCTTCGATAAGCTCATGGCCGCTTATCAAAAGCAGGTGGAATATTTCACCGAAATTGCAGCCCGCCACCAGAAGCTGGTGTATGACACGGTGGGCGAAAACAGCGCCATGCTGATGATGAGCCTGCTGATGGATGACTGCGTGGAGCGGGCCAGGCCCCTGGTATCCGGCGGCGTGCGTTATTTGGCGGGCACCTATGAAACCTATGGCAACACCACGGTGGCCGACAGCTTCACCGCCATTCGGGAATTGGTTTACGAGCGGAAGGAGCTTACCCTTCGGGAGCTTGTGGATATCCTGGACCGGGATTTCGCCGGGCATGAGGATTTGCGGCAAAGGCTGCTTCGCTGCCCCAAATTCGGCAACGATGATCCCGCTGCCGACGCCATGGCCCGGCAGGTAAACACCCATGTGTTTGAAGCCACCGCCCGCCAGGCAAAGGCCCAGGGGCTGTCCTCCTATTTGGTGGTGATGATCAACAACGGCGCCAACGTGGACCTGGGAAAAAACACGCTGGCCACCGCGGATGGCCGTCACGCCTATACCTTCCTTTCCAACGGCAACAATCCCATGGCCGGCATGGATCGGCAGGGGCTCCCCGCGCTGCTGCGTTCCATTTCCTCCACGCGAATGGAGCTTACCGCCGGAACGGCGCAGAATTTGAAGCTCAGCACCGATTTATTCACCAAACACCCGGACGTTGTGCGGGATCTGATCCATACCGCCTTCGACCTGGGCATTCTTTCGCTGAATATCAGCGTGCTGAACCGGGGAGAAATGGAGGATGCCATGATCCATCCCGAACTGCATCAAAACCTGTTCGTGCGGGTGGGCGGCTTCAGCGCCCGGTTCGTAAATCTGGATCCCGGCACCCAGGCGGATATGCTGGCCCGGGCCCTTTATTGAGCCATGAAGGGCGTCATTTCGGATATCATCCCCTTTTCCGTCAACGATGGGCCGGGAATCCGCACCAGCGTTTTTTTCAAAGGCTGTCCATTGCGATGCCGCTGGTGCCATAATCCTGAAACACAGAAGCCCGTCCCTCAGGTGATGGTGCTTCAAAATCGCTGCATACAGTGCGGAGGCTGCGCCGTGTGTCCCTTTGGGGCGCGGGGAACGCGCGGGGAATACGATGCTTCCCGCTGCCGGGGCTGCGGGAAATGCGTATCCGTATGTCCCATGGAAGCCTGTCGGCTCAGCGGCAAATACATGACGCCGGAAGAAGTGCTGCGGCGCATCCTGCCGGACAAACCCTTTTTCCGTCAGCGGGGCGGGGTCACGCTGACCGGCGGGGAACCCCTGTATCAGCCGGATTTTGCCCGTGCGCTCGCTTCTCTTCTTGATCGGCAGGGAATCGGCGTGGCGTTGGAAACCAGCGGCTTCGCGCCCTGGGAGCATCTGCAAGGGATGCTCCCTTTTGTGTGCCTTTTTCTGTTTGACTGGAAAATTTCAAATCCCGAAGAACACAAAAAATGGACGGGCAGGGATAATCTGCTCATCCGTGAAAACCTGATAAAGCTTGATAACAGCGGAGCGAATATCATTCTCCGCTGCCCCGTCATTCCGGGGGTCAATGATACCCCGGAGCATTTTCATGGCATCGCCCAATTAACCCGGGAGCTTCCCCGTATCCAACGGGTGGATGTTTTGCCTTATCACGCGCTGGGCAACGATAAGCGCGCTCAACTGGGCCTGCCGGGCGATGGTTTTTCCGTCCCCGATGAACGGGATGTTCAGCGATGGCGCAGGGAGCTGGAACAAATCTGCACCGTACAGGTCTGCCTGTAATACCGGCCCCCTATAGGGCTTTGATGGTATAGGCTATGGTATGTAACCTTAGCGGACGCGATGGAAAGCATGGGAATGTTCTTTACCCTGATCATGATGCGGCTATAGATGAAGTGATATTATGCGGAGGATGATGGGGCGCCTTCCTGTTTTTTCATCGGCTATCGAGAGGTCAGCGTACTCATTCTCCCCTATATGATTCCCATTTGTTTCTCTCGATCGGCTCGTCAGTAATGCGCAATCACCAGCTGAGATTACATATCTTCCACCCTCATTTTGGACAGCGTGCCCTGCCGGGGCAGGGTCACCACGGCGGGCTGTTTGCCGTGAAGATCAAACCAGTTATCAGAGAACACCGCGTCATGATCCCGCAGGCAGCAGACCAGTTCAGCGTGAACTTCTTTCCTTGTATCGTTGGTCACGTGCAGGGCGGGATGCGTTTGATCGCTGTCGTCACAGCTGAGCCGAACAGGGGCATAGAAGCGGCGGGCGGCATAGTGCAGGCCCTTCCAGCGGCCCCGGGCGCGGGCGCATATGCTTCACGTTGGAGCGGATGCAGTCTGCCTGCACCAGCTGGGAGCAGGATGTTGTTGCCCTTGAAAGACCGCATATTCTTGCCATACATGAAACACACCCAACGTTTTTCCCTTCGTTGTCACGCTTGGAAACAAATGTTGATTCAGCTTTTGCTGCTTGGGCTGCGCATAACATTTTGAAAGCCCTGTATTCCTTTAAATAAAATCGATTTTGGCGTTTGCTACAGATAAACTGTCATTATTATCGGAAAAGATTCAGGCTGACTAAAACTGCAGGTCGCACACCATTGTCAACAACATTGGGCGGATTGCTAACGCCGCCAAATTTAGAGTGTGTTTCTAAAAGTATACCCGCCTGCATTATGCAAGAAGTATGCGAA
>JAUNMW010000017.1 GCA_030537395.1 Clostridia bacterium
CGTTCCCTTTGCTCCAATATCAGCTTGTTTTGGTCCTTAAGAACTTAACTGTTAAAAGTTAAAAACAAGAAAATACAAAAGGGATACGATGAAGCATTTCGTTTCACCGTATCCCTTTGATTTTCCTGGAGCGGGGGATGGAGTGTATGCATAAAGCGATCCCGGCGCCGGCACACAATAAGATGGAAAGTACCTGACTGACCCGAAAGGAGCCCAGCATCAGGCTGTCGGTGCGCAGGCCCTCGATGAAGGCACGGCCCAGGCCGTACCAGCAAAGATAGCCCAGGAACAAATCTCCCCGGTGCTTCACCCGTTTCCGGTTCAGCCACAGAATCCAGAAACCGATGAAATCCCACAGGGATTCATAAAAGAATGTGGCCATGTGCCATTGGCCGCCGATTTGCACCGCCAGGGGGAAAAACTGCAAAACGGGATTCTCCATCAGCCGCCCATAGGCTTCCTGATTGAAAAAATTGCCCCAGCGGCCAATGGCCTGGCCCAGGATGAGGGCGGGAGCCACCATATCGGCCAAGGCGCCAAAGGAAATTTTTCTGATACGGGAAAAGGCAAACGCCCCGACAGCCCCGCCGATCACGCCGCCGTAAATGGCCAGGCCTCCTTCCCATAGATACAGGATGTGCAGGGGATGGGCGGCGTACATCTCCCATTGAAAGGCCACATAGTACAGCCGCGCGCCGATGATGGCGGCGGGGATCACCCACAGGGCAAAATCCACGGAAATATCTTTAGGCAGTCCCAATTCCTTTTCCTGCCGGGAACAAAGATAAACGCCCAGGCCGATGGCCCCCGCAATCAGCAGGCCGTAAATGGGAATGAAGCCGAAAAGCAAACGCTGCATGCAAATGCCTCTTCTATCAAGCCGCTTATAAGTGTAAGATTTCGAGAAGCGGCATTTTTAGAGTTGAGAGTCGAGAGTTGAGAGTTGCGATTGATATAGCTGTGAAATGAAACCCGGACAGTCAGCTTGACAGAATATCAGACAAGCAAAATCTTAACTCTTAACTCTCAACTCTATCCCGGTTTATCTGGGTCATGATGGGTATGTTAGCCGTTCAAAAGGCCCGCATAGGCGTCCTTGTTTTCGGTATACCGATTGTCATTATCAAAAGGGTCAGGCTCGGAAACCTGGGTGCGGGGGTGGTACAGCCGTCGGTCCAGAGACCAGATTTTTTCGGAGAACGCGCCCACCGGCGTGCGGCGCATCACGCCTTCCATCTCGTTCATCTTGGCGTCCATATCGTCCAGCAGGTGCAGCATTTCCGCTTCGGGGAACATGGGGGGCCGGGGGCTGCCGTGTTCCGGCATGCCGTGATGGCTGATCACCATGTGACACAAGAGCAGCACGTATTCCCCGTCCACATTGGCCCGGCGGGCCGCTTCCTTTACCTGGGCCACGCCGTGCACCAGATGGCCCAGCAGCTGGCCTTCCGCGGAGTAATCGGACACGTTGCCTGCTTCATCGCTCAGAAATTCCATGGTTTTGCTCAGATCATGCGCAATGGCTCCGGCCCGCAGCAGATCGCCGTCCAGGAAGGGATACAGGGGCAGCACCGCTTCCGCGCCGCGCAGCACGCCTAAGGTGTGGTGCAGCAGCCCGCTGCGCTCCGCGTGATGCACCCGCTGGGCGGCAGGATAATACATCAGCTTATCGCCGCACATTTTTATCATTTCCCGCAGAATCGCCTGCAATTCAGGGGTTTTCATCCGGTTGATGGTGCGGTTGATTTCATTCAGCATATCTTCCGGGGGCTCGGGGGCGCAGGGCATCAATTGGGACGCGTCCACGTCGTCTCCGGGGCCGGGATTGCGCATGCGCTCGATACGCATTTGCAGCCGTCCGTTGTATTCCTGCACGGTGCCGCGCACCTTGATCACCGCCCCCTGCTTCGGGGGCTGCACGGTGCCGTCCCACATTTTGCAGTTGATATCGCCGGTGGTATCGCAAAGGGTCATATCCAAATATTTTCCGCCGTTGGAGGAGGTGCGCTGTTCAGCGGAGCGTACCAGCAAAAAGCCTTCAAATTTAATGTCCCGGGCCAGGGACGCTACGGTAAGCTGCTGCATAGATTTGTTTCCTTTTCTGCATTCTATCGGAATCCGTCCGGAGCGGCAATCGTTCCGGCGGCGTCAATCATCTTTTCTAACGAACAGCGCGGATGGCCGCCGAAAGAAGGGGCCATCCGCTGCGCGCAATACGATTATTCGGCTTCGGCCAGGAATTCGTTCAGCTGATGCACCAGCTCATCCACGTTGGTGCCGTGCACGGCGCAGGCATCCTCCAGGGATTCCGCGATGGAGGCGGGGCAGCCCAGGCAGTGCATGCCAAATTCCATCAGAATGCGGGCGGTGCCGCGATGAATGTTCAGAACGTCGCCGATGCTCATGGTCTTATCAACAGTGTTTTCCATTTGATTTGATCTCCTTTCAGGCAACCTTTGCCGCCAAACATCATACAGGAAGAAACACGAATTGTCAACAGAACCGAAGGCATAAAGCGCCGAAAAAAAGCGCTGAAAAAGTCATGAAAGTTTGCGGTTCATTCAGATTCTTATTATTGCTTTAAACTTCTTTTAAGGTTTCGGCGGTAAGATGACCATGCCGAAGGAGAAAAGGATTTTGGCAAAGGAGGGAAAAGAAAATGAAAAAACATAGAGTATTGCGAAATGTATTGATCGATCTTTTATGCGCGGGGATCGCGCTGGCGGTGTTCGCGCTGTTTCATCATGTGCTGCCCCGCCAGCAGCAAAGCATGGGCATTGTGATCACCAATCCTTATAAAAATGATAATGGCAATTCCGGGGCCGGGATCGCTTTGCCGGATGACGCGGTGGTGATCGCCTCGGCGGGAGCCAGTGATCTGAGCGGTTTCAGCACTTCTGCCGCGTCCCGGAACAGCAAAAAGAACGGCGTCTCCAACAGCAAAGGCGGAAGCGCCTTGACGGACGGGGAAGTAAGCGCCGACGAAACGGCGGATGATACGCCCATCGCGGAAAAGTTTGCCGACAAGTATACGGATGAAGTGGTGATTACGGAAAACAGCTATTCCAGCCCGGACATTTCCATCACCGTCACCGAGGAAAGCGCCGCGAACGGCAGTATAACCTATTATCTGGCGGATATTTACGTGCGGGATATCACCTGCTTCCAGTCCGCCCTGGCCCGGGATACCTATGGAAGCGGCTTTCGGGACAGCATTTCGGATATGGCACTATTGAATAACGCGCTGCTGGCCGTCAACGGAGATTATTACGGCAACACCAACGAGGGCGTGGTGATCCGCAACGGGGTGATTTACCGGGTCAACCGGACCAGCTGCGATGTGTGCGTGCTGTATTACGACGGCACCATGAAGGTGATGCCGGGTTCCTCCTTCAGCCTGGAGGACGCGATTGCAGACGGGGCCTGGCAGGCCTGGACCTTCGGCCCAGCTCTGCTGGATACGGACGGGGAAGCGCTGACCGCGTTTTCCAGCACCAGCCGCATCATTTCCGCCAATCCCCGCACCGCCATCGGTTATTATGAACCGGGCCATTACTGCATGGTGGTGGTGGATGGACGCGGCGAATCGGCGGGCATCACCCTGCCGGCTCTGTCCCAATTGTTTTATGATTTGGGATGCACCGCCGCTTATAATCTGGACGGAGGCAATTCCTCCATCATGGTGTGGGGCGGCGACGTGATCAACGATCCTTCCGGCGGGGGCCGGGAAAGCAGCGACGCGCTGCTGATCGCGGAGGTGAATTCATATGAATAAAATCAGAAAGCTGCTCTGCCATACCACGGTGATCCTGGGAATCATGTTTCTTACATTTTTGATCCTGGATCAATTCAACCCCCTGATGAACTTTGTGGATAACGGCATTTCCCGCTGGCTGCTGGCGCTGTTTTGCCTGAGCGGGATCGGGCAAAGCGTCCTGGGCTGGATCGAAAACGCCAAAAGATAAATGATGACAATCAAAAACGGAAAGCGAAAGAATTACAAAATCGCTTTCCGTTTTTTCCATCATGCTTGTTGGGATCATTCCATATCCCGGATCCTGTTCAAAGGCCAGATCACCTTTTTCACATGCCCCTGCAGCATATTGCCGGTAATGGGACCCACGTCCATGGCGCGGCTGTCGTGGGAGGTACGGCGGTTATCGCCGATGACGAAATACTCATTCTTCCCCAGCTCCCGCCGGGCAAAATCCCGGGGCACGCTGCCCATTTGAGCGGGATTGGGCACCAGGATATCGTTCACATACAATTGTCCCTGACGAATTTCCACCGAATCCCCCGGCAGCGCCACCAGACGCTTGACAAACACGGTGTGCTTTGTCAAAGTCAGGGCTGCGCTGAGCTGGAACGTTTTTTCCGTGCGGCGGGGATACCAGCAAATCACCACGTCTCCCCGGCGGTATTCACCCTTCCGGGCGACCAGCAGGATTTCCTGATCGTGCAGCGTGTTTTCCATGCTGGTGCCGTCCACCCGGACCAGCTGCACCCAAAAAGAAGTAACCAGCACGATCAGCAGGGCGAGGGTCAGGATCAAATCCAGAATAACGGAAACTATCGCCAGCGCCCCTTTCTTTTTTGGCTGCCCCTGAATGGGAGCCGCGGGCTTCGGCAGCTCCTGAAGCCGACTCATTACTTAACAGTGCGCCGATTGCCCCAGGGCAGGATCACGCTTTCCACCTTGCCCATGATGGCGTCCTGGGAGATGGGGCCCACGTCGTCAGCGCGGCTGTCGTGGGAGGTGCGGCGGTTATCGCCGATGACGAAGTATTCATCCTCGCCCAGCGTGCGCAGGGGATAATCATAGGGAACGCTGGCCATGAATTCGGGGTCCTCCACGTATTCGCCGTTCACGTACAAATGGCCGCCGGAAATCTGCACCGTATCCCCGGGCAGGGCCACCAGGCGCTTGACGAACAGGGTGTAGGTGTCCAGGGACAGGGCCGCGCCGATATTGATCTGCCTGGCCCCGTTTTCGTTCACCCGGCCGGGATAGCGGCAGATGACGATATCATTGCGCTTCATATTGTCGCTGTTGCGGTAAGCCAGCTTGGAAACCAGCACGATTTCTCCGTCCAGCAGGGTGTTGGTCATGCTGGTGCCGTCCACCCGGATGGGTTCGGCAATGTAGGCCCGCACCAGCAGAGCCACCACCACGGCCCCCAGCAGGGTCAGAATCCAGCTCATGATTTTCTGAGCCAGCGGTTTATTCTTTTCCTTTTCCTTTTTCTTGGCAACCCGCTCCTTGTGCTTGGCCCACAATGCGGCCATCGTGCTCTTAAAATCGGATGTTTGATTGGGGGCGGGGTTCTTCTTGGTTTCCATGGCTGTTGTTATCTCCTCTCATTCTGCGTCAGGGACGGCGGTGCGCTCCAGCACCTTTTTCCGCCGCTTTAAAAACACCATGCGGTCCAGCATCACGATGCGGCCGCAGCCCTGGCACTTGATTTTGATATCTGCGCCTGTGCGGATCACCACCCAGGTATCGCTGCCGCAGGGGTGAGCCTTCCGGGTCTGGATCACATCGCCCAGAAAAATGTCGTTCTCCATGCGCCCATCCCTCCTGATTCAGTCATTGGTCCTATTATATACGCTTTGCTGAAATTTTTCAATGACAATTGTATGCAGACTGGGATTTCTCTTTTTCTGAAAGATGAAGCTACTCATCGTCCGGTTCTTTTTCAAGTCGATTGGCCCGATGATCGGTCAGCTTTTGCAGGAAGGAGAGGAAAATGAAAGAAACAAAAAACATGGAAATCAGCAAAATCAGAAACATACCGGCTGTGCTGTTCCACGCGCTTTCAGGGCGCAGCCAGACCGCCGCGGCGTTCAGACAGGCGGCAGCGACACCAAAAAACAGGCTGATCAATAATTTTCCGCGCAGGCTGGCGGGCCAGTATCGATCCCGCAGGCCTTTTGCGATGGGTGAAACGCCCAAATACAACGATAAAGGAATAAACACGATGATTTCACCGCCAAGCCTGGAAAAATCGCTGCCGAAAAGCACCCATTGAACCATGATCGCCGTCAGGAGCCCCCACCATCCGATTGCGCTGCCGATATGCTCGATGCGCAGGAGCTGCTTTTCCTGCCGTTCGTCAAAGCTTGTCTTCTCCATCTTTAGCTTCCTCCCAGAATAAATCGTTGAGCGTGGTATGCAGCGCTTTGCAGATTGCAATGCACAGCCGGATGGAGGGATTGAATTCTCCGGATTCGATCAGGCCGATCGTCTGCCTGCTTACGCCGATTGCCTGCGCCAGCTCTGTTTGGGACATATCCATTTTCATTCGCGCCATTTTCATCCTGAGATTTTTCATAGTGCCTCCTTTCGGGTATAATGTAGCATTGAAGGGATGAAGTGTCAAGTATAGTTTGCATAAGAGTATTATAATTTACAATTTGTACATATTTTTTAGAGAAAGGTATCTCATCCGCGCAAGGCACATTTGATTTCGATGATCGAAAGCATGCGGAGGAGCACAGGAAATAGGAGTTTTCCAGTTCATAATGGAAGCATCAAACTTTCCGTTGGCAAATTCGATATTTTTCGCTATAATGGGAATGATAAAAAATTCGGTAAGGAGTGCATGAAAGTGAACGTAAGCGGGAAATATATATCTGTCACTTATGATGGAGTGCAGTATCAGCTTTGCAATCAGCGCTGCCGGGACTGGACGCACCCATACGAATACCAGGGCAACGGTTCCATGCTGACGAACGCGGGCTGCGGTATTTTCGCCATTGCCAACGCGGCCTGCTATCTGGGAGGGGAACGGGTGATTCCCGAGGAACTGGCGGACTTTTCCTGCGCCTGCGGCGGCAGGGGAGACGACGGCACCGACCGGCCCGCGCTGCTGGCCGCCATGCAGGAAAAGGGGCTTGCGGAAAAATATGGCTTCCGATATGAATTTGACGGGCTGCGCAATGATCTGGATACCCTGCACGCGCATTTGATGAACGGCGGCGCGGCTCTTTGCAATCTGCGGGTGGGCCATATCGTGGCGCTGGTGGGGGGCCGGATCGCCCCGGATGGGGAAAAACAGGTGCTGGCCGCTGATCCGTACAGCGAAAGCGCCGAACCCAAGGTGATTGACGCGGTGCGGGAATGCGTTCCCGGCAGCGAGGTGATTTCGCCCATTCCCAATGCGCGGGGCGAAAGGGCCAAGGGGTATCTGTGCAGCTACGCCCTGTTCTGGGCCAGCCTTTCCACCGTGCGGGATTTTAATCTGCTGCACCGGATTTTTCCCCGGAAGTGAAGAAATAAAGCGCCTGGTTCGTAATATGATGGAAGGAATGATTCCATTCAGAAAGGAGCCGATTCATTGAAAAAATGCTTTCGATATGGTGCGCTGATTTTGGCGCTGATCCTGATTTTTCCGCCGCTTTTGCCCGCCCGGGCGGAAAAGAACAGCGGGGTGGTCCGGGTGCTGCTGACAAAGCTGAACTTGACGGACCGGGTGCAGATTGCCCTGGACGGCAGCTATACCCTGAATGAAATATCCTTTCAGCGGGGCAGCCATTTGACCGTATCCTGCGCCGGCGGCACGCTGATGGTCTATTACGAAGGCATGGCGCTGAACGCGGGAAAGCAGCTGACCTTGATCCGCCATGAAACGGACCCGGGAAAGGAAAACGGCCTGCGCTTCAATGGCGCGTACGAGCTGCACCCCGGCGATTTGGTTTTGACCATTCGGAATGGGTCGCTTCGGGCGGTGCTGCACGCACCGGTGGAGGAATATCTGCTGGGCGTGGTGCCTTATGAAATGAGCGATTCCTTTCCGCTGGAGGCTTTGAAGGCCCAGGCCGTGGCGGCGCGCACTTACGCCCTTCGCAGGGCCGGCGCTAACGGCGATTACGACGTGGTGGACAATACCAACGATCAGGCATACTTTGGCGTCAAGGCCGAGCATACCAACGCGGCCAGGGCCGTGGGGGAAACCGCCGGCGTATGCGGATATTACAAGGGGGCCCTGGCCGAATGCTTATATTCCGCCAGCAATGGGGGCCAGACCGAACTGCCCGTGCACGTGTGGGGCAAAGGCGATTATGATTATCTGATCATGACCGATGATCCCTACGATTTGGAAAACCCGGAAAGCGCGGTGAAAAGAGCCAGCCTTCCCAAAGTTTTCCCGGATCATCATGCCCTGGGCGCGCTGGAAGCGTCCGTGCTGAGCGCGCTTTCGGAAACGCTGGAGAGCATGGGATACGATGGGGATATGGAGCATATCCGGGTAACGGGCATCGACAGCGCGGAAACGGTGCTGCCCCTGTATACGGATGCCCCCTCCCGGATCATGACGCTGCTTAAGCTGAACCTGAACGTGCAGGCTCGGCGTTTGATTGCGCTGCCGCTGGATGATGAGGAAGAAGAAATCAGCATTTTTACCGTCCTGGAAGGAGAAACGCCTTTGCCCTCTCGGGCGCCGCAGCAAACCGAAGCGCCCCGGGAACAATGGAGCCCCATGGAGCTCCTGCCACAGCCGGTAACGGTGGCTCTGGATATTTTTCCGCTGGTGGAATCCGCTTTGGATTTGTCCATCAACGGGGGCAGGAACGAATTGATCACCGTGCGGGAAACGGACAGCGCGTTTTTGATTGAATCCCGCCGCTTCGGCCATGGCGTGGGCATGAGCCAGCGGGGGGCCCAATGTATGGCGGGGACTTATTACTGGACCTACGAACAGATTCTGCGTTTCTATTATCCGGGTATGAACCTGAAGCCTGTGCAATATTCCTTTACCCTGCCTACGCCGCTTTCCCAAAGCTTTTTGGCTACTCCGGGCCCTGCAGCAACGCCCACGCCCCGACCCACGATCATGCCGGTGGCGTCCACCCCCGGTCCCGGAGAATACGAAGTAAAGGTGACCAACATCGGCGTCAATTCCTATTTGAATCTTCGGGCGGAGCCCAGCACTCAATCGGACGTGATCCGGCAATTATACTATGGCCAGGCGCTGATCGTGACGGCGGAGGAGGGAGACTGGATCGCCGTGCGTACCGATGATTTGACCGGGTATGTGATGAAGGATTTTGTGAATAAGTAAAGAAAGCAGCCGCGGCAATCGTTCGCCGCGGCTGTTTTGCATGCGGAAATTTATCGGAAAATCATCAAAGCGCCGGGCAGAATGCGGGCGGATACGGCCTTTTCGCTTAGGATTTCCCCGTCCACGTTCACCCGCATATCCGGTGCGGAAAAGGAAACGGAGGACGCCTGATAATAATGGGTTTCGGGGAACGAAAGGATTTTTCCCTGCATCAGACCGATCAAGCGGCTGATCAGTTTTTTTCTTTCCACTTTCTCCACGATCACCACGTCCAGCAATCCATCGTCGGCCTTGGCTTCCGGGGCAATGGGAATGCCGCCGCCGATCATGCCGCCGTTTGCGGCTCCGGCCACGAAGGCGTCCAAGGTCACCTCCTCGCTGCCATCCACGGAAAAGGTGATGGGGATGGAGCGGAAGCGGAAAAGCGTCTGCAAAACCCCGTAGAGATAAGGCAGGAGGCCCCGGCAGTATTTTTTGGCCTTGGCGGCGTAATCGAGAACGGATACGTCGAATCCCGTGCCGATTTCATTCAAAAACATTTTTCCGTTCATTTCACCCACGTCTGTTTTCTTTGCGGGACGGGAAAGCGCTATCTCCAGCGCCGCTTCCGGCTGCTTGGGAACGCCGATGGTTTTGATGAAATCATTGCCTGTTCCGGCGGGAATGATCCCCAGGGGAACCATGGACCCCAACAGCCCGCTGGCCACCTCGTAGGCCGTTCCGTCGCCGCCTACAGCCAGCACCATTTCAGCATTGTCCTCCCGGGCTTTTTGGGCCAGGAGGGCTGCGTGGCCGGGCCGCTGCGTCATCAGCAGGCGGCATGGGCGCCCCTTCTGCCGGAGCAGCTCCTCTATTCTGACGCCGATCTTTTTTGCGCGGCCGTTTCCGGCGGTGGGATTGCAGATGATGTGGATCATGCAGGCAGCCTTCTTTCAAAATTCCATCAAGCAGCGTTTTCATGCAACACTTTAAACCATACGGCGCCGCTTGTCAAAGAAAAATTTTAAATAAGCCGTATCGAGACAGGAAGAATTTACACAAAAGATCCTTTTTGAACATTGACAAAGCGGCCGCGCGCGGTTAATATGATGCTGTTCATAGGTACATTGCAGGAAGGAAGCATTTTTTATTATGAAGAGATTTTTGGCGTTATGTTTGGCTCTTATGCTGATGGCCGTGCCCGCTCTTGCGGAGGAAAACGACGAAAGCAATCCGGCTCGGGAGGATTTGATCAACCGGATCATCGAAACGGGGCATAAGCTTTATACCGCCGCCAATGGAAAACTTCAGCGGGCGCATTATGCCAGTGATATCTATGTGTGCAAAAACTTTACTGTGCATGTGTTCCGGGAAAACTGCGATGATTTTTGCATGGCGGAATATCCGGATACCGCCTTGATCATTCCCAATAACCTGCCTGCAGAGGAATGCAAACCCTATTCCTACGGTTACTGCTGGGAGGATGTGAAGCCCGAGGAAGGAAACCCGTTTTATATCGCCGCCCAATTCGTGTACGATACCAGCCTGAGCAAAAAAGAAAACATGGAAAAGGCCCTGGAATTCATGCGCCAGGTGAAGCGGGGCGATTATTTTCAGATGAGCGCCAAGTATTATTACGGCACCGGAGCCCACAGCGCCATCATGATTTCCGATTACGATCCGGACAGCAACACCGTTCATTGGATGGACAGCAACATGGCCGGAGAAAAACGAGGCGGCATCCGCTATGGCAAGGTGCAGTTTGACGCGAAAAAGAGCATCGATTGGTGGGCGGACGCGTTCTGCAAGAAAACCCGGGGGGCCACTTTGTACAGATTGCGGGAAGACATTATTTACCGCGAAGAAAACTGAAATAAACACGTTTTTTCAGGATAATCGGAAAAAAAGATACCGGATCGCCCTGGCTATGGGATGTACAATTTCAATAAAAAGTGATATAATAAAACAGTATTGTTCTTTACTTATCTTGCGCATGGTATCAATGCCTCAGCTCGGGAGGGATTCATCAGTATGGATAATCGTCTTTTATATCAGCTGCAGCAGGTTCTCGGGCGTTTGCGCGCCCCTATTTCGCTGCTGGATGCAGAAGGAAACAGCCTGATCCCCAATGAAGATATTCGTTTCGCGCTGCCGCCCCTGGCGCAGCCCGGCGTGCCGGTGGCCCAGGACGGGCGGCTGTACCAATTGTGCCAATCGGCCCCCGGCTGGGTGATCATGACCACCATTACGGACGCGGACGCTGCCCGGGATGCTTTCGTGCTCTGCGACGCCATGATCGGCGCGGTGATTGCCGCCAATGAGGCGGGCAATGATTTAAACAACGCTTACCAGCGCATCCTTCAGAACGAATTGTCCCTGGCGGAGCTGGACGCCGTGGTGGACGAGCATGCCATTCCCGCCTCCATTCCCCGGTGCGTGCTGCTGATGCATATGGTGCAGGTGCAGCAGCGCAGCGCTTACGAGATCCTGCAGGAGTTTTTGCCCGGCGGCAGCAGCGATGTGCTGGTATCCATGGATAAGCACACCGCGGCCTTCGTGAAGGACGTAAGCGGTATGGAGGATGAGGATGAGCTCCGCCAGTTTGCCTGCGCCGTACAGGAAACGCTGATGGGCGAAATTGCCCTTTCCGTGACCGTGGGCATCGGCGAAGTGGCCAAAACGGTGGCCGATCTGCACGCTTCCTACCGGCAGGCCCGGCGGGCCATCGAAATCGGCCGCGCCTTCGCGCCGGAACGCACCATCCACGTGTACCGCTCCATGATGCTGGAAAGGTTCCTGTCCGATTTGTCCCCCGAAATGGCGGAGCATTACCACGGCCTGCTGTTCAACCGCTCCACCGCCCGGCTGTTCGGGGAAGAAATGCTGTACACCATTGAAATGTTTTTCAAAAAGGATTTGAATCTGTCCGATACCGCGCGCCAGCTGTATATTCACCGCAACACCCTGGTATACCGGCTGGACAAGGTACAGCGCCAGGTGGGATTGGACCTTCGGAAATTTGAAGACGCCGTAACCTTTAAAATGCTGCTTGAAATGCGGAAATGCGGCAATAATAAAACGAAAGGCAAAAAGGGACGCTAAGGAACGCGTTCCGGGGAGGAACATGAAGAAAAAAATCATCGCGCTGTGCGCCGTGGTGGCGCTTTTATCCGGCACCCTGCTTGTAACCGGCCATGCCACGGGCTTTTTCGATTTTTTCAATCAAAAACAGCAAACCGTCACCATCAGCCAGGAGGAATACGACCGGCTTTCCCGTTTTTCCAAATTGGACACCATTTTGCAGTATGTGGAAGCTTGGTATTATGAAGAGCCGGATGAGGACGCCCTGATCGAAAATGCCACCCGCGGCCTGCTTTATGGCCTGGGGGACCCCTACTCCTTCTATTACAACGAAGATGAATGGAAGGAAATGTGGGAGGACGACGAGGGCGAATATGCCGGCGTGGGCATGGAACTGCTGGGCAACGCGCTGGATTATTCCGTCACCATTACCCGCGTGTTCCGGGATACGCCCGCCGAGCGGGCAGGCATCCGCAAGGGCGATATCCTGGTAAGGGTAGAGGATATTGAAGTGGACTTCTACTCCATGCAGAACGCCGTGAACGTGATGCGGGGCACGGTGAACGAGATCGTGGAAATTGAAGTGCTCCGCGGGGGAGAGTATCTTACCTTCCAGGTGCCGCGGGCCATTATCCATATCAATCGGGTGGAATACACCATGCTGGAGGATCAGGTGGGCTACATCCTGCTGTACCAGTTCGCGGGAGAAAGCGAAAAGGAATTTGCGGAAGCCCTGAACGCCCTGAAGGCTCAGGGGGCCAAGTCGCTGATCGTGGATCTGCGGGACAACGGGGGCGGCTGGGTGCAGGCCGCGGTGGATATTGCCGATCTGTTCCTGGATGACGGCCTGCTCATGTACAGCGAGGACCGCTACGGCACCCGGGAAGAATACCCCATGAAGGCCGGCAGCGACGATATTCCTCTGGTGTTCCTGGTAAACGGCAATTCCGCCTCCGCTTCGGAAATCCTTTCCGGCGGTATGCATGATCGGGGCCGGGCCACGGTGGTGGGCACCCAGAGCTACGGCAAGGGCATCATGCAGGTGGTGATCGATCTGGACGATAACAAGGACGGCTTCCAGATGACTTACGCCCAGTACTTCCTGCCCTCGGGAGAAAAAGTGCACAAGATCGGCATCACGCCTGATATTATTTCCGAAATGCCGGAGGAATTGGAAAGCACGCTCTTTGCCTTGGGCGATTTGAACGATCCGCAGCTGAAGGATGCCTGGGAAGCCGCGAAAAACCTGATTCCGTAATGATCTATGACACTGGCAGGCCGCGAAAGGAAAAAGCCTTAGCGGCCTGCTTTTTCGTGCAATCGAGGGTAAGGCGGCGTTTGCTTCAGGAAGAAATGAGGTTGTCTGAATGCAAAAAGGCAACATTTCTTAAAGCTTCGGCCTGAAATTGCCCGAAAAAGCAATGGAAACGAAAAAAATGGTCTTTCGGGAAGCAAGAAAATGTGTTATAATAAAATGATAAAAGGGGGTATGCTGTGCATGCGAAGCATGACGGGGTACGGACGTAGGCAGAAAAGCCTGGACGGACGGGAAATCACGGTGGAGCTGAAAACGGTGAACCATCGGTTTCTGGATATTTCCTGCCGCCTGCCCAGGGCCCTTTCCTTTGCGGAGGACGCGCTGAGAAAACAGTTGGGCGGCGCGCTGCGCCGGGGCCATGTGGATGTGAATGTGACCTACCTGAACCTGCGGCAGGACGCCAAAGAGGTTCGGCTGGACGAGGGGCTGGTGCTCCAATATAAGGAAGCGCTGCTGAACGCCCGGCAAATCGCCAGAAAAGAAAGATCCTCCATCCGGGACGAGGATGTGAGCTGGATCGTGGCGCAGCCGGATGTGGTGCAGGTGACCGTGCGGGAAGAGGATCAGGAAGCCGTGCTTTCTCTGCTGACCGATACGGTAAGCGAAGCGCTTTCCGATGTGGCCGCCATGCGGGACAGAGAAGGCGAGGCTTTAAAGGCAGACCTGACGCTGCATTTAAACGAAGTGGCCTGTCTTCGGGATGAAATTGCGCTGCTGGCCCCCAAAGTACCCCTGATCTATCAGGAAAAGCTGCAGGCCCGGATTAAAGAATTGGGCGTGCAGGAGCTGGATCAGCAGCGGCTTTCCCAGGAAGTGGCCCTAATGGCGGATCGCTGCGCCATCGATGAAGAATTGTCCCGGCTGGAATCCCATATCAGCCAAATGCGGGAGGCCATCGGGGCAGAGGGCGAAATCGGCCGCCGGCTGGATTTTCTCACCCAGGAATTGAACCGGGAAGTGAACACCATCGGTTCCAAGGCTTCCGATGCGGAAATCACCAAAAAGGTGGTAGCCGCCAAGAGTGAAATCGAAAAGCTGCGGGAACAGGTACAGAATGTGGAGTGACGCGCATGAAGCTGTTGAATGTGGGCTTTGGCAACATGGTGTCCGCCGGCAGGATTGTGGCGGTGATCGCGCCGGACAGCGCCCCGGTGAAACGCATGGTACAGGAAGCCCGGGATGACGGGCACCTGATCGACGCTACGGCTGGACGGCGCACAAGAGCCGTGCTGATGATGGATACGGGCCATGTTGTGCTTTCCGCCGTACAGCCGGAAACCATCGCGGGCAGACTGCAAAGCGATACATAAGCAAAGAGGGGGAACCTGAATGCGGGAAGAAAGAAAAAGCATGCTGATCGTGATTTCCGGGCCGTCCGGCGTGGGAAAGGGCACCATTTACAATAAGCTGCTGGACAATGATCCCAGTCTGACCTTTTCCGTCAGCGTGACCACCCGGGGCCCCCGGCCAGGGGAAACCGACGGCATTGATTACTTTTTCATTTCGGACGAGGAATACCAAAAGTTAGTGGCGGAGGATGCTTTTGTGGAGCACGCCACCGTGCACGGCCACAGCTACGGCACCTTAAAATCCCAGGTGGAAGAAAAGATGGAAAAGGGATTGAACGTGGTGCTGGATATCGATCCCCAGGGGGCCCGGAGCGTGATGGCGTCCTGCCCGGATTGCGTGAGCATTTTCCTGCTGCCGCCGTCCTACGAATCCCTGCGCCAGCGGCTGTATGGGCGGAATACCGACGATCCCAAGGAAATCGAGCGCCGCCTGGGCAACGCCCGGGGTGAAATCGAGCAGGCGCACCTGTACCAATATGTGGTGGTGAACGATAATTTGGAATTGGCCTATGATCAGGTATCGGCCATCATCACCGCGGAAAAACAGCGGACGAACCGGTTTTTCCCGGTAGTGGAGTAAAAAAGTTAGGAGAGTGGAGTGTGGAGAGTGGAGCTTTATATAGTCTGCACATAATTGTCAATCAATTGGCAATCCTGCGGCATCATTGGATAACTCCACACTCCACTCTCCAAACTCCACGCTAATACAAAGTATATCCCAAAATTTAAACGAAAAGATAATCTAAGAAGATATTGAAAGAGGAGGACAAAAAAATGCCTGTAAACAAACCTGCAATTGACGAACTGTGCCAGAAGGTGGACTGCCGGTATACTTTGGTGGTGGAAAGCGCCAAGCGCGCAAGGGAATTGGTGGGCGGCTCCCAGCCCCTGATCGATCCCAAGGATATGAAGCCCGTTTCCATCGCCGTGGATGAAATCAACCGGGGATTGCTGGCCTATCACCGCAATTTGGAAGACGAAGAGGAATAAAAGAAAATGACCCTGGAAGGAAAAAATGTGGTGCTGGGGGTCACGGGAGGCATCGCGGCCTATAAGGCCTGCGAATTGACCTCCCGGCTTCGCAAGGCCGGCGCGCAGGTATATGTGATCATGACGAAAAACGCCTGTCAGTTTGTAGCGCCCCTCACCTTTGAAACCCTGTCCAATCATCCGGTGGTAACGGATACCTTTGCCCGGCCCGATACCTGGGAGGTGGAGCACATCGCCCTGGCCAAGCGGGCGGACGTATTTGTGATCGCTCCGGCCACCGCCAATATCCTGGCGAAAATGGCCCATGGCATCGCGGATGATATGCTGTCCACTACCGTGCTGGCCACCAGGGCCCCGGTGCTGGTGGCTCCCGCTATGAACACTGGTATGTGGGAAAACATCGCCACCCGGGAGAACGTGAAAACCCTGCAAAACCGGGGGATTCAGTTTATTGGTCCCGAAGGGGGCTTTTTGGCCTGCGGCGACAGCGGCGCGGGCCGCATGAGCGAGCCCAAGGATATTTTTGACGCCATCGAAAACATCCTGTGCCCCAAGCGGGAACTGGAAGGGCTTTCCGTGCTGGTTACGGCGGGACCCACCCAGGAAAAAATCGATCCCGTGCGCTATATTTCCAATCGTTCCAGCGGAAAGATGGGCTATGCCATTGCGGAAGCGGCGGCCAGGCGCGGGGCCAAGGTCACGCTCGTGTCCGGGCCCGTCAGGCTTGAAACGCCACAGGGTGTGGAACGGGTGGATATTCTTTCCACCCAGGATTTGTACGATCAAATGACGGCCCGGTGCCCCCAAATGGACGTGGTGATCCAGGCCGCGGCGCCGGCGGATTTTACGCCTGCCGTGGTAGCTGATCAGAAGATCAAAAAGCACGGGGATGGGGATTTGACGCTCACGCTGCGCCAGACTCCGGACGTAGCGGCCCAGGTTGGACGGCTGAAAAAGCCGGGCCAGATTTTAGTGGGCTTTGCCGCGGAAACCAACGACGTGCTGGAAAACGCGGAAGGCAAGCTGCGCAAAAAGAACCTGGATATGATCGTGGCCAACGATGTAACGGCTCCCGGCGCTGGATTCGACGTGGATACCAATATCGTCACCTTCGTAACGGAACAAGGTAAGGAAACATTGCCCTGTCTGCCCAAAACCCAAGTGGCGGAAGAACTGCTGAACAGGGTTGTAATGCTGAAAGAAAAAGGCTCTGTCGGATAAAACGTCTGTTGCAATGAGGAGAGAGAACAGAGTACAGAGTGCAGAGTACAGATTGATTTGTTTAAGATGAATCAATAGAGTCTAACTATATTATCTGAACTCTGTACTCTATCGATCAGGCTGCTTCCTACAAACTATCACGAACAACGAAGGAGAAAAGGCGAAGGTGTACGCGGAAATCATCGTGGATATTGCGTCCGAGCAGGTGGATCGCGTATTTACCTACGCTGTTCCGGATACGCTGAATATATGGCCCGGCATGCGGGTCAGGGTGCCCTTTGGCCCGAGAGAAAAAGAGGGGTATGTGATCCGGCTGAAGGAACGGTCGGATTACGATGAAAGCAAAATCAAGCCCATTCTGGCGGCGCTGGAGGATTATCCCGCCTTGCTGCCGGAATTGATGGAGCTTGCCTGGGAAATCCGGGAAAAGTGCCATTGCCCGCTGTGCGAAGCGCTGCGGCTGATGCTGCCCGCGGAAATGCGAGGCGGCAGGGTGAAGGTAAAAACCGAGGAATACGCCCAACTGACGATACCGACGGACAGGGTCGATGAAGCCATTGATTCCCAGAAGCGTTCCAAAAAGCGGCAATTGCTGCTGACCATTTTGTCCGACGGCCAGCCCCATCCCATGGACGAACTGCGCTCCATGATTCATGATGTGCGCGTGCCGCTCAATTACCTGATCGAAAAGGAAATGGCGCGGGTCTTTGAAAAGGAAGCTCTGCGCTCACCTTACTACGGCCGGGTGGACGCGCCGCCGGACCCGGAACTGACGGACGAACAGAAGGAAGCGCTTTCCGAATTGATTCCCGCGCTGCAAAAACAGGAAAAGCCCTTTCTGCTGCATGGGGTCACGGGGTCCGGTAAAACGGAAGTCTATATCCGTTTGGTGCGCCAAGCGCTGAAGATGGGCAAAGGGGCCATCATATTGGTTCCGGAAATCGTGCTGACGCCGCAAATGATCAATTGGTTCCGGTCCCGGTTTGGCAACGCCATGGCGGTGCTTCATTCCAGGCTGAGCCCCGGGGAGCGGTTTGACGAATGGCGGCGCATCCGCTTGGGCGACGCCCGTATTGTGATCGGCGCCCGATCCGCGGTGTTCGCCCCGGTGGAAAACTTAGGCGTGATCATTGTGGATGAGGAACACGAGCAAACGTATCTTTCGGATCGTTTTCCGCAGTATGACGCCCGGGAAATCGCCGTGTCCCGTGGAAAACGGGAAGGGGCCGCGGTGCTGCTCTCCAGCGCCACGCCCAGCATTTATTCCTACGCCATGACCCGGCGGGGAGATTATACGCTGCTGGAAATGCCCCATCGGGTGCTGAACCGGCCATTGCCCCGTGTGCATCTGGTGGATATGCGCAATGAACTGCGCATGGGGAACCACGGCATGTTTTCGACGCTGCTGCAAAGAGAGTTAGAGGAGTGCATCGGCCAGGGTCACCAGGCCATGCTGTTCATCAACCGGCGGGGGTATGCCAGCTCGGTAAACTGCCGTAAATGCGGGGAAACCATCAAATGCTCCCGGTGCGACGTGTCCATGACCTATCACAGTGTGGATCAGACCCTGCGGTGCCATTACTGCGGGGAGATTCGGCCCATGCCGAAATTGTGCCCTTCCTGCCAAAGCCCCTACATCAAGCCCATGGGCATCGGCACCCAGAAGGTGGAGGAGGAGCTGAACAAACGCTTCCCCGGGGCCGGGGTCATCCGCATGGACGTGGATACCACGGCGGGAAAAAACGCCCACTTTGAATTGGTGGACCGGTTCCGGGCGGGACAGGCCAAAATCCTGCTGGGTACCCAGATGATCGCCAAGGGACTGGATTTTCCTCAGGTGACGCTGGTTGGCGCGGTGATGGCCGATTTAACGCTGAATTTTCCCGATTACCGGTCTCCGGAACGCACCTTCCAGCTGCTTGTGCAGGTGGCGGGCCGAGCGGGCCGGGGCGAGCAGCCCGGAGAAGTGGTCATTCAAACCTACCAGCCCGATCATTACGCCATCAGCGGCGCGGCCACCCAGGATTACCGGGCGTTTTTTGCCCAGGAATTTGAGCGGCGCAAGGCCGATTTGTATCCGCCTTTTACCATGATGGCCCGGTTCCTTTGCGAAGCCAAGGAAATGACGGAGGCCCGAGCCGTGGCGGAGGAAATCAAAAACCGGGTGATCGCGGAATTCTCCGGCACGCCGCTTTTCCGGCGCATCTTTTTTATCCGCGCCGACGAAGCGCCCATCACCCGCATTCAGGATCGGGCCCGGGCCCAGGTGCTCATGAAATTATTGAATCATCCGGATACGGACGCTTTGCTCGCCCGTTTTCAGGAAATTGCCGGGGAGGAATTCCCGGCCAAGGTGATATTGGAAATCAATCCAGCGTCGCTGGCATAGGAGGATACAAATGGTTCGGAAGATCTTGGAACTGGGAGACGAAAACCTGCGCAAAACCTGCAAGCCCATGCCGAAATTCGATCTGCGGCTGTGGCTGCTGCTTCGGGATATGGCGGATACCATGTACGATGCCGAGGGGGTGGGCCTGGCCGCGCCTCAGGTGGGCATCCTGCGCCGGGTGGTCGTGATCGACGTGGGGGACGAGCACGGCCTGATCGAACTGGTGAATCCCCAAATCATTGCCACCGAAGGCGAACAGGCGGGCAGCGAGGGGTGCCTGAGCGTTCCCGGACGCCGGGGCTATGTGGTGCGGCCCAATAAAGTGACCGTCCGCGCCCAGGACCGGAAGGGAAAATGGTTTGAAATCACGGGCGAAGGCCTGCTGGCCCGGGCGTTCTGCCATGAAATCGATCATCTGGACGGAATCATTTACGTGGACAAGATGGATCATGAAATCTTTGACGACGACCAGGAAAAAACCCAGGAGGAAAAGTAATTCATGCGCATCGTGTTTCTGGGCACGCCGGATTTCGGCGTTCCTTCCCTGAAAGCCCTGGTGGATGCGGGCTACGAGGTTGTCGGCGTGTTCACTCAGCCGGACAAGCCCAAGGGCCGGGGCAATAAAATGCAGAAAAGCCCGGTAAAAATCTGCGCCGAGGAGTACGGTATTCCGGTATATCAGCCGGTCAAGATTCGGGCGGACGGCGTGGAGGACCTGCGTTCCCTGGCTCCCGATCTGTGCGTCACCGCTGCCTTCGGGCAGATTCTGTCTCAGGAAGTGCTGGACATTCCTGCCATCGGCACGGTGAACGTGCATTCTTCGCTGCTGCCCAAGTACCGGGGTTCTGCTCCCATCAATTGGGCGGTGATGGAAGGGGAAACCGTCACCGGCGTTACCACCATGATGACGGACAAGGGCCTGGATACCGGCGATATTTTGCTGAAACAGGAAGTGGAAATCCTGCCCGGGGAAACGGCGGAGGAATTGACCGCGCGCCTGGCCCCCATCGGGGCGGAACTGCTGATCAAAACCATCCGCGCCATCGAAGCGGGAAACTGCCCCCGGGAAAAACAGAATGAAGCGGAAGCCAGCTATTTCCCCATGCTGAAAAAGGAAATGGGGGAGATCGATTGGACGCTGCCTGCGGAAAAAATCGTGAACCTGGTGCGGGGCCTGACCCCCTGGCCGGGAACGTCTTTTTCCTGGGGCGACCAAGAAATCGTGAAGGTGTGGAAGGCTGAAAGGGCGGAGAATCCCGGCTGGAAGCCGGGAAAGATCATCGCCGCCGACGCGAAGCAGGGCCTGATCATCGCCGCCGGACAGGACGCCGTGCGGGTGCTGGAATTGCAGACCCCCGGCGGCAAGCGCATGAACGCCAAGGATTATTTGAGGGGGCACCCGGTTTCCTATACCGATTGCAATTGGACGGAGGAAGAAAACCATGGATAAAGACAGCAAGCCCGCCGGCAAGAAGCCGTATCCTGCTGCCAGAAACGGAAACCAAAACGCAAAACCCGGCGAAAAGCGGTCTTTTTCCCATACGGGCGAAAAGCGGTCCTTTGGAAAGCCCGGCGAAAGAACGGGGGATAAGCGCTTTGGAAAGCCTGCCGGTAAACCGGGCGAACGCTCCTTCCGTCCCCGGCAGGAGGGGGATCGGCCCAAGCCATATGGCCACAAGCCCGATGCAAAGCCCATCGTTAAAAAGCCTGTCGATCCCAATGCCCCTTCCAGCCTGAGCCGCAAGGTGGCCTTGGAAATCTTTCAGGATGTGATCCGCAAGGACGCTTACGCGGCCCTGTCCCTGGACGAACGGATGAAGAACACCAATCTGTCCCAGCTGGACAAGCGTTTTTGCGCCAGCATCGTGTACCGCACCATTGAAAACCTGATCCGTATCGATTACGCGCTTTCCTTTTTCCTCAAGGACGCGGAGGCGCTGGAGCCCACGGTGCGGGACATCCTGCGTATCAGCGCCTGCCAATTGCTGTTCCATGACCGGATCCCGGAAAACGCGGTTGTGGACGAGGCGGTGAAGCTGACCCGGGGCGCGGGGCTGGAAGGCCTGACGGGCCTCACAAACGCGGTGCTCCGTTCCCTGATCCGAGGCAAGGAAGAAATCAAGTGGCCTGCGGAGGATGAAGGAGCCAAATATCTTTCCATCATGTATTCCGTGCCCCTGTGGCTGGCAGAAAGGCTGCTGGAGGCCTACGGCCCCGAAATGGCCAAGGAAATCTGCGCCTTCCGCAGCGATGCTCATTATACCGTGATTCGGCCCAACCTGATGAAGTACAGCGACGAAGCGTTTGAAGCGCTGCTGCAGAAAAAGGTGTGGGAAGTGGAAAAGGGCGCGGCGCCCCACGCTTTTAGGGTGCGCATGGCCTCTGAAATCGCCCGGGACGCGGATTATCTGGCAGGCAATTTCTCCATTCAGGGAGAAAGCAGCATGCTGGCCGCCCAGGCGCTGGATGTGAAGCGCGGCATGCAGGTGCTGGATTGCTGCGCGGCCCCCGGCGGCAAAACGGCGTATCTGGCGGAAAGCATGGCGGGCACGGGCCGGGTGTACGCCTGGGACGTGCATGAACACCGGGTCACGCTGATCAAGGCCATGATGCACAGACTGCATCTGGAAAATGTGCGGCCCATTGTACGGGACGCCGCCGTATTAAAGGACGAACTGGTTTCCACCATGGACGCGGTGCTTTTGGACGCGCCCTGCTCCGGCCTGGGGGTCATGGACAACAAACCCGATATCAAGTACCGGGCTACGAAGGAATCCGTAAAGGAGCTTACGGACCTTCAGGAAAAGCTGCTGAACACCTGCTGCCAGTACGTGAAGCGGAACGGTTTCCTGGTGTATTCCACCTGCAGCGTGCTGCCGGAGGAAAACGAGGAACAGGTGAAAAAGTTCCTGGCCAGCCACCCGGACTTTACCCTGGCTCCCCTGCCAGCTTCCTTTGATGAAAAATTCAAGGCGCATTATACGGATGGAGGCCTGCAGCTGCTGCCGCATCGGGACGGGGTGGAAGGCTTCTTCATCGCGCGGATGAAACGAGTGAAATAATGAGCGAAAACAAGCTGCAATGGATGGGGCTGTACCCCGAGGAGCTGAAGGCCGCGCTGGCCGAAATGGGCGAAAAGCCATTTCGGGCTTCTCAGTTTTTTTCCTGGCTGCACAAAGGAGCCTACTTCCCGGAAATGACCAATCTGTCCTTAACTTTGCGGGAAAAGCTGGCGGAAAAAGGAATCGATCAGCCGGTGGAAATGCGGGAACGGCGGGTATCCCAACTGGACGGGACGAAGAAATTTCTGTACGCCCTGCCGGACGGAAACTGCATTGAAGGGGTGCTGATGCGCTATCATTACGGGGCTACTTTGTGCGTATCCACCCAGGTGGGCTGCAAAATGGGCTGCCGCTTCTGCGCCAGCACGCTGGATGGCTGCGTTCGCAATCTGACGGCGGCGGAAATCCTGGGCCAGGTGCAGTGCGCCAACCGGGAACTGGGCGAGGAACGGGTACACAACATCGTGCTCATGGGCAGCGGCGAGCCCATGGATAACTATGACGAGGTGGTTCGGTTTCTGCGTCTGGTGTCCCATCCCGATGGGCTGAATATCGGCCTTCGCCATATATCCGTCAGCACCTGCGGCCTGGTGCCCCAAATGAGGAAATTTGCCCAGGAGGGGCTCCCCGTTACCCTGTCTTTGTCCCTGCACGCGCCAAATGATCAGATCCGGCGGCAGATCATGCCGGTGGCGCTTCGGTACACCATGGAAGAAACATTGGATGCCTGCCGGTACTACATTGAAAAAACAGGGCGCCGCGTGGTGTTTGAATACGCCCTGATCGACGGGGTAAACGCCTCTGAGGAAAACGCGGAGGAGCTTTCCGATCGGCTGCGGGGCATGCAGTGCCATGTGAACTTGATTCCCTTGAACACAGTAAAAGAAAGAAATCTGTTCGGCGTTACGGAGGCTCAGGTGAGCGCGTTTCTCAATGTGCTGGAGCGGCGGCATATTTCCGCCACCCGCCGCCGGGAAATGGGCGATGATATTGAAGGAGCCTGCGGACAATTGAGAAAAAAGATCATGCGGGAGGATCATCCATGAGGGCAGCGTCCAGAACCCATATTGGCAACGTCCGCGCGTCCAACCAGGACGCGCTGATTGTGGTACCCGGAAAATATGGCCTGTACGGCGTAGCGGACGGCATGGGCGGCCATAAGGCGGGCGATGTGGCCAGCCAAATGGCGGTGCGTGTGTTAAGCCAGGAGCTGGAAAAGAAAAAGCCTTCGGAAGCGCTGCTGCGTTCCGGCATCGAAAAAGCCAACCTGATGATTTACGAGGAGCAGAAGCGGAATCCGGATTTCAGCGGTATGGGCACCACCCTGACCGTGATCTGGGAGGATCGGGACCGGGTGCTGCTGGGCCATGTGGGCGACAGCAGGGCCTATCGGCTGCGGGGAAAAGAAATCGAACAGGTGAGCCTGGATCATTCCATGGTGGCCGAAATGGTGCGGGACGGCGTGATCACAGCGGAAGAAGCGCTCCGCCATCCGTATCGGAATATCATTACCCGCGCTTTGGGCGCGGAGGATACGGTGAACGTGGATATCCTGGAAATGGAAAGACAGCCGGGAGATGTGTTTTTGATCTGCTCCGACGGCCTGTCCGAATATGTGCGGGACCGCGAAATGCGGGACGTGCTGCTTCGCCTGTCCCTGGAAGATGCGGCGGATGAGCTGCTGCGCCGCGCCCTGGAGGGCGGCGGAAGAGACAACGTTTCCCTGGTGATCGCGGAGGTGACGGCATGATCGGTCGTGTGCTGGACAACCGCTATGAGCTGGTGGAATTCGTTGGCAAAGGCGGCATGGCGCTGGTTTACCGGGCCGTTGACAAGCGCACGGGGCATTCTGTGGCGGTCAAGATCCTGCGGCCGGAATTCAACCAGGACGCCGAATTTTCCAGCCGCTTTGAGCGGGAAGCCATGGCGGCCAGCAAAATGAGCCACCACAACATCGTGAATTTGCTGGATGTGGGCCAGGACGGCGATATGCGGTATCTGGTCATGGAATACGTGAAAGGGCGCACGCTGAAGGAAGTGATACGCCAGAAAGGGGCCCTTCCGCCCACTGTGGCGGCGCAGATCGGCATCCGCATCCTGAGCGCTCTGCAGCATGCCCATAAAAACGGCAT
Organism: Clostridia bacterium; assembly: GCA_030537395.1. Taxonomy (GTDB): domain Bacteria; phylum Bacillota; class Clostridia; order Christensenellales; family Aristaeellaceae; genus RUG563. The sequence continues at coordinate 24,584 of JAUNMW010000017.1, forward strand.
CATTCACCGGGACATCAAACCGCAGAACATTCTGGTGCACTCCGACGGGCTGATCAAGGTGGCCGATTTCGGCATCGCCCGGGTGGCGGGCAGCAACACCATCAGCACGGATGACAGCGTGATGGGCTCGGTGCATTATTTCTCCCCGGAGCAGGCCAAAGGGGAGCCCGTCACCGCCGCCAGCGATTTATACAGCGTGGGCGTGGTATTGTATGAAATGCTCACTGGCAAGCCGCCCTTTGAAGGGGAAACGCCGGTGGCGGTGGCCATGCAGCACATCGGGGGCAAAGCGACCCCCATCAGCGAATTGAATCCCGCCGTGCCCCCCGCCATGGAGCGGGTGGTGGAAAAGGCCATGGAAAAACGGCCTGAAAGACGGTATCAAAGCGCCCTGGAAATGGCGCAGGATCTGCAGCGCGCCCTGCAGGAACCGGACGGCACCTGGCTGGGACGGCTTCCGGATCAGCCTATTACCTCCTTGGCGCAGCATACCGGCAACACGGAAAGAACCCGCACGATCCATACCCGGAAATGGTTTTTGACCCGTATCGGCCTGATCGCCACGATTGTGCTGGTGATGGGCGGTATGGTCTTTGGCACCCTGCGCATTTATGATCAGGTGATGAACACCACGGAAGCCCCTTACTGCCTGGATGAAACGGAAGGGGACGCGATCCGGCTGATCAACAGGGCGGGGCTAAAATATGATATTTCCCGCACCAGCGACGCGGTCAAGGCCGCGGGCTCGGTGATCATGCAGTCGCCGGAGTTCGGCACATCCATGCGGAAGAATGAAACGGTGTTCCTGACCGTATCTACGGGCCCGGAGGAACAGGAAATTCCGGGCATTCAGGGCATGAGCGTGGAAAGCGCCAGAAATGAGCTGGAACGGCTGGGCTTTACTTTGCTGGCTTTGCCGGAGAGGTCCTTGTCCTCCTCTCCCTGGGATACGGTGCTTACCCAAATCCCGGTCGAGGGAGAAATGATGCCAAGCGGCAGCGTGGTGCAGGTGGTGCTCAGCGGCGGCAGCGTAACGCTGCCCGATTTTGTGGGCATGACCCGGGATGAAGCCATGTACCAGATCCAGCAGCTGCAATTGAGCATTTTGGAAATCCGGGAAATTCCCGTGGACGACGCTTCCCAATTTGAACGGGTGGCCGCCCAATTCTTTTCCGATGACAAAGGCGCTTCCTATGCTGTCGGGGATCAGGTGATGCAGCAAACTCAGGTGACGCTGGCGGTGTATGTATCCAGCCAACCGGAGGCCGCTCCTTCCGCCAATCCCACGGAAGGAACGATCATTTCGGAGGAGGAAGCCGCCCAATGATGGAAGGGATCATCGTTCGCGGCCGGGGGGGCTTTTACACCGTGCGGGACGGGAACGGAGAGGAATTTGTGCTGCGGGCCAAGAAAAAATTCCGGCGGCAGAAGATTTCTCCCCTGGTGGGGGACCGGGTATATTTTACGCCCGGAGAAGGCAAAGAAGAGGGCAAGGAAGAGGATGGCTGGCTGGAGGAAATTCTGCCCCGGGACAGCCAGTGCCTGCGGCCCCCGGTAGCCAACATTTCCCTGCTCTGCATCGTGGCGGCCCCCAGACCCGCGCCGGATTGGCTGCTGGTGGATAAGCTGCTGATATTTGCCAGAAAGCAGAATATAAAGACGCTGCTGATTTTAAACAAAATGGATTTGCCGGGAAGCGATGAAACCACGGAGCTGGCCAGGGCCATGTACGCGAAAGCGGATACGGATGTGCGGTGCGTGAGTGCGCAAAGCGGGCAGGACCTGGAAAACTTGAAAACGTGCTTAAGCGGACATATCTGCTGCTTTTCCGGGCAGTCCGGCGTGGGAAAATCCACGCTGCTCAACGCCCTTTTCGGCTTGGCCCAGGAAACGGGGGATATCAGCCGGAAAATCCAGCGGGGAAAAAACACCACCCGCCATGCGGAGCTTTTTACCTTCGGGGATATCCGCGTGATCGATACTCCCGGCTTCAGCCTGTTGGAATTGGATGAAGTGTTTGATCCTGTGCTGCTGCAGGACTATTATCCGGAATTTGAGGCCTATGCCGGGCAATGCCGTTTTGCTCCCTGCTATCATGGCAGCGAGCCGGGCTGCGCGGTTTTGCAGGCTGTGAAGGAAGGAAAAATCCATCCCGATCGGATGGAACGCTATCATACGCTGCTGGCGGACTGCCGCCAATCCTGGAGGAACCGATATGATTAAGCTGACGCCGTCTCTGCTGGCTGCCGATTTGATGAACCTGGGCCGGGAAATCAACAGCATGCTGGATCATGGGGTGGATCAATTGCATTTTGATGTGATGGACGCCCATTTCGTGCCCAATCTTTCTTTTGGGCCTTCCTTCTGCCGGGCGATCCATCGGCAGTATCCGGATTTGAAAATCGATGTGCACCTGATGATGGATAACCCGGAAAAATATCTGGACATCTTTCTCCAATATGGCGCTTCCAGCATTACTGTGCATCGGGAAGCGTTTGAGGACCCACGGCCCTGTCTGAACAAAATCCGGGCCGGAGGCGCCCTGTGCGGTCTGTCCGTTAAGCCGGGCACAGGCGAGGAAACGCTGCTGCCTTTCCTGGATGAAACGGATGTGGTTTTGATCATGACGGTAGAGCCAGGCTTCGGAGGCCAGAAGTTCATGCCGGAGCAGGTGGACAAAATACGCTTCCTGCGCGCAAACGGCTTTCAAGGGATCATTGCGGTGGACGGCGGCGTGAACACGGATAACGCCGGATTGCTCAAGGATGCGGGAGCCAATTGGCTGGTGATGGGCACCGCCTATTTCCGGGCGGAGGACCCGGAGGCAGTCGCCCGATATTTCAAGGAGAACGCATGAAGCAGAATCACGGAAAAAAGAATGAATTTCATCCCAAGCGCAGCCTGGGCCAGAATTTTTTGACGGACGACGCGCTGTTTGAGCAGTTGGTGGATCTGTCCCATGTGGGCCCGGAGGACGCGGTGCTGGAAATCGGCGCGGGAGCCGGAGGCATGACCCGAGCTTTGTCCGCCCGGTGCAAAAAAGTGCTGTCTATCGAGGTGGACGGCACCCTGATCCCCATTCTGCGGGTAGCGCTGGAAAAATGCAGGAATGTGGAGCTGGTGCACGGCGACGTATTGCGATTTAATCTGCCGGAATTGACCGCAGCCCTGGGCAGTTTCCATATCGTGGCCAATATTCCTTACTATTTGACCACGGATTTGATGAATCTGCTTTTGTCGTCCTCCATGCCCATTCAATCCATCAATTTGATGGTGCAGAAGGAAGCGGCCCAGCGCATGACGGGACGGCCCGGAGAAGAGGGCTACGGTATGCTGGCGGTGCGCGCCCAGTATTTTTATGATCCGCAGATCGTGCTGGACGTGCCTGCGTGTCTGTTTACGCCGCCGCCCAAGGTGGACAGCGCGTTTGTGGTGATGCCGCGCAGGACAGCGCCGCCGGTGCGGGTTCAGGATGAAGCGATGTTTTTTCAAGTGGCCGCAGCCGCTTTCGCCATGCGCCGCAAGACCATGGAAAACAATCTGATCGCCTCCTTCCGCATTTCCCGGGATCAGGCCCGGGAATGGCTTTCTCAATGCGGAATTCCCGATGGAGCACGGGGGGAGACCCTGTCGCTGGCGGATTTCGCGGCATTGGCAAATTGGAAAACGGATGATAACTTACATGATAATTGAAGCTCATGATGGGGCGGCACGGAAAAGAATCCGGCGCTGCCCTGTTTTATGAAATTTTACAGGCCGCTGAATTGCCTTTTTCCTGTAAATCAAGTATAATAAAGCAAAATATGTGATTTCGGAGGTCGCCATGCTGGCCGTTCTTTATTTTTTTCTTTTCGCTCATTGCGGAATGGTGATCACGTTTTCCCTGCTGCCTCGAAAATCGCCGGTGGTACGGGTTTGGCTGGGGCTGTGCCTGGGCCTGGTGCTGATGATGTGGCTTCCGGCCCTTTTCGCGTTCCTCTGCGGCTTTACGGTCACGGCGCATATTCTTGCCATGGCGCTTTTGATCATTCTTACAGCCGGGGCCTGTCTGGGACGGGATAAAAGCCCCTGGGCGGCCATGGAGGAAAAGGATTGGCGGATGCTGAAAATGCTGGCCTTTACGGCCTTGCCGCTTACGATCATAGGCGGGTATCTCCAATGGACCCACACCATTATGCCCACAGCGAACGGATCGCTGCACGTGGGGCAGAGCACGTACGGGGATCTACCGCTGCATTTGGCCATTGCTTCCAGTTTGAGAAACACCTCTTTCCCGCCGGATTACAATATCTTGCCGGGGGAATTGCTGGCTTATCCTTTTTTAACGGATTCCCTGTCATCCAGCTTCATGCTGTTGGGTCTGCCGCTGCGGGCGGCGGTGCTTCTTCCCGGTATCTGGATGACGATGCTCACTTTTGCCGGATATGTGATCCTGGCTGCCCGGATGGCGGATACGAGGAAGGGCGCCGTGATTGCGACGCTGTTCTTTTTCCTGAACGGGGGCCTTGGCTTCCTGTATTTGGTGGATATGCAGGGCATGGTGCTGGGCGCGCCGGGAAACAATGAGCTGCAAAGCGTGAAGGGCCTGTGGGAGCGCATTCAGGCGGTGCTGAACGGCTGGTATCAGACCCCCGCCAACCACGCGGAATTCGACACCTACAACCTGCGCTGGAGCAACGTGATCGTGGATATGATGGTGCCCCAGCGCACCACGCTGGGGGGCTGGTGCCAGGTGATCCCCTGCATCTATCTGCTGTATGACGCCCTGCGGCCCGAAATGCCCTGGGGCATGCAGAGCACGGACGACGCACACGGCCCCACCGCCGTTTGGGTGAAGCGGGATATTCCCTGGCGGCATACGTTGCTTCTGGGCCTGTGGGCCGGGATGCTGCCCATGGTGAACACCCATTGCTTCCTGGCTCTGGGTCTTCTCAGCGCCGGATGGATGGCCTGGGATTTGCTTCATTGCCGCCATCAGCGCCTGAACGCCCTGATTTTCTGGGGAATCTATGGAGTGATCGACGTGGCTGTGGCCGCGCCGCAGCTGTTTACCTGGACGTTCAACCAGGCGGTGGGCAACAGCAGCTTCCTGAAAATCCGGTTCAATTGGGTAAACAATACCGGGGACAGGCTGAAGGACGGGTATCTGTGGTTCTACATCAAGAATATCGGCCTGCCCTTTATCCTGATCCTGCTGTCCCTATTGGAAAAGAACGAAAAACGGCGGTTTATTGCCTCTGGCGCGTTTGTGATTTTCCTGCTGGCGGAATTCATCCAGTTCCAGCCCAACGCGTACGACAACAACAAGCTGTTTTATATCTGGTATATGCTCTGCGCGGTGCTGGCGGCGGATTACGGGCTGGAGCTGCTGGGCAAGCTGAAAGGGATGCGGGCGAAGCCGGTGATTGCGGTGATGGCCTGCATCGCCTGCTTCTCCACCGGCGTGCTGGCGGTGGCCCGGGAGGCCAAAAGCGATTACCAGATGTTCTCCCGGACGGATGTGGAGATGGCTGAGTTTGTGGAAAAAAACCTGCCGCAGGACGCGATGTTTATGACCGGGTCCCAGCATCTGAACCCCATCAGCAGCCTGGCGGG
>JAUNMW010000246.1 GCA_030537395.1 Clostridia bacterium
CGGCACGGAAGTCGCGCCCATGCTGCAAGCGTTTTACCGGGACAAGCAGGTGGATCTATCCGCGCTTCACATGTGGAAGGACGATCCCGGCGTGATGGACTATGTGGTGATCGCCGGGCTGGCGCGATCTCCCATGGGCCGATTCCAAGCCCTGTTTTCTTCCGGAAAACGATGGTGGAGCATCCCGCAGGAAAAGGACATCGCGGGCTGCAGGGCCGCGGCCATCGATCCCTTTTTCGGAAACGAATCGCTGCTGGCCATGGAGATATGCCGCAGGCACGGCATCCCCTATGTGACCATTGACAGTCCCCATGATTCACCGCTGCATCAGCATGCGGCAGTGAATGTGGTATCCAAGGAATGCACGGGTCAGCATTACGCGGGCATGCAGCCGGAAGCTGTCATGGAGCGGATGATGGAAACGGCGGAGGGCTTGACCATCCTCACCCAGGGCGGCGGCGATATGCTGTATGGCAGAAAGGGCGGCGCCATACATCGGATGAAGCCCTTTTCCGTGGAAGTGAAAAGCACCCTTGGCGCGGGCGATACCTTCAAGGCCGGGTGCGTATACGGTTTATTGCACGAAATGCCGGACGAGGATCTGGTGCGGTTTGCCAGCGCCTGCTCCGCTGTTGCCATCTCCCGTTTTCCGCTCCCGCTGTATCCGCCCAGGCTGGAGGAAGTGCAGGCTGTCATCAGCGCCGCAGAAGGATAAAGAAGGAGTGAACGGGATGAAACAGGAAGGAATCGCTGGAATGATCCTGTGTGTCATGGGTTTGGGTATGCTGCTGATTTCACCCAACGCATGGTGGAAAGTTGCGGAAAAGTGGAAAACGAAGGACGGGAGCGGATCCGCTAAAAGCTATACCGTTATCCTGCGCGTGCTGGGGGTGGTGTTTTCCGGAGCCAGAATTGCTCTTGCTTTGAGCAGCCTGTAAATAACAAGATATTGTGCAGGAGGTAAGGTATGGATCATGCGTCTGGGAATACCGGAGCGAGGCGCGTTTGTCTTCTATGATTGCATCTGTCAGGGGCCGGACGGTCCGATCAACTGGGGCCACTGCGGCATCAGTCTCGGGGACGGAAGGATTATCCATGCCTGGGATACGGTGCGAATCGATGATTACCGGGAAATCGAAGCCATGACGGCGCTCTCCGGCGATCGCCCAAGAACCATCGGCTGGGTGCCGATCGAACGCGTATTACAGCAAAAACCATAGGCATCGGCGTATAACGAGAGGATTGAAACGTCAATACGGAGGAAATGGAATTGCGATGAACTATCATAAAACGATCACACTGAAGGACGGCAGAACCTGTGTCCTCCGGAACGGAACGGCGGAGGACGGGCAGGCGCTCCTTGACATTTTCAACCTCGCCCATGCCCAGACAGATTTTCTGCTCACCTATCCGGAGGAATCCATCCATACCGCTCAGCAGGAAGCGGATTATTTGAAGCAGAAAGCAGAGAGCGCCGATGAGATCGAGATCCTTGCGGAGCTGGATGGAACGGTCATAGGCACAGCCGGGATCGATTGCGTCGCCCGGAAAGAAAAGACCCGGCACCGCGCGGAGTTTGGGATCAGCGTGGATAAGGCGCACTGGGGACTCGGCGTCGGGCGGGCTTTGACCAAGGCCTGCATCGAATGCGCCAGGGCCGCCGGGTATGTCCAGCTGGAGCTGATGGCCGTCGCGGAGAATAAAGCCGCCCTTGCCCTGTACAAGAGCGTGGGCTTTGTGGAGTACGGCAGAAACCCGAAGGGCTTTCGCTCCCGGACGGCCGGGTGGCAGGAGCTTGTTCTCATGCGGCTGGAACTGGACAAGCAGGCTGCTGAACAGGGTTCGGTGGGAAGCGAAATGGTCGAGCTGAGACCCATTACGGAAGATATCAACTGCTGAACGAAGTAAAGCAGACCGGAGAATGGGGTACACGCTTTTCTTTTGTCTACTCGAAAAATGAAGATACTGTCTATTACTGCGCGGAAGGTGACTTTAATCATGTGGAGGTGCATCATTTTTACGAAAAATATGGGAATTAAATATCAATACAAGAGATTGGACAATAACAATTTCACAGGTCATTCATTGGATGATTTTGTCCGCCGCCAGACTGTTACAGAGTGTTGGAGAAAGATCAACAACGATTGGAAGCTTGTGCCGAACGTCTATGAAGAAAACTGGTCGCAGGCGCAGTGCCGGGAAATTGCAGAAGATGTGGCGCATCATATAAACCTTGACCAGACTGGCTTTGGCGCTTTTGATGGGGAACGGATCATCGGTTTCGCGACTGTCTCCCACCGAATATTCGGAGTTGCGGCAAGATATGTGCAATTGGTTTGTTTTCAGATATCAGAGGAATACAGGCGTCAGGGCATCGGCAGGAAGCTCTTTTCCCTGGCCTGCGAAGAGGCCCGGCGGCTGGGCGCGGACAAACTGTACATTTCGGCTCATTCCTCAAAAGAGTCACAGGCGGCATACCGGGCACTTGGCTGTACGCCTGCGGAGGAGGTCAATGAGGAACTGGCAGCAGCGGAGCCGTTTGACGTCCAACTGGAATACAGATTATAAAAGAGCAGCAATTCATGTTTGTTGTCAGTATTTGTTGAAAAAACAGGCATTCCCTGCTGGAGGTGCAATATGAATACCATTCCGGATGCCCTGAAAATATACGAGCTTTCAAAGATCTGGAAAGAAGCCGCGTACAATTTCGCCTTCTGGGATAAGGTGAATATCGACTGGGACGAGGAATACAAGGAAGCGCTTACGCGGGTCCTGAATACAAAAGACCTCTATGATTATTACCTTGAACTGAAGCGATTCGCCGCCCTGCTGAATGATGGGCATACAGACGTCAGTTTCCCAAACGAAATCTATCAGGACACCGATTTCTTCTCCATGTTTCCCGTATACTTTGCAAAGCCCGGGGACGAGATCATCGTGGTCGGCATCTCCGAGGATGTAAAGGATGATATTCCTTTGTTCAGCACCCTGGTCAAAATCGACGGAACAGACATCCATGATTACATCAAAGAAAACTGTTACCCGTACTTATGGCATGACAACGAGGCTGCCTGCGGCCTGTTAGTGCTGAACAATCTGATATTTGGCAGGCGCGGAAGCGGCGCGGTTTTCACGTTTGCAAAGGATGGGAGGCAATTTGACGTCCGGTTGGAAAGAACAGATCCATCAAAAATCGTATGGTATCAGGCGGAGCCGGTTTCCCAAAGCAGCGGTGCCCAAAGGCTGTTCAGCAGTTCGGATGTTCATACCGTGCAAATCACCGACGAGGGGATCGCGATCATCAGGATCACTTCATTCGAGGATGACTCCATGCCCCAGAAAATCTATTCCTGTTTTGACGAGCTGAAAAAGGCGAAGGGCTATATAATCGACGTCAGGGGCAACAGCGGCGGAAACAGCGGGAATGCTGACGCAATCGCCGCAATGTTTATCAACGGAGATTTTCATAGCTGCTATGCTGAAACTCAGCGCTATGAACCCACATATAAAGCATGGTCGATGTACCGGGAGGACTTCAAAGGCCTTTCGCTTGGCGATGCAGAGCTGAAATATGCTGATGACGCGTACAGCCTGAAGGCTTACCGAATGCGAAAGAATGTATTCTACGTCAAGGATGAAGGAAAAGCTGTCGCCAACACCGCTCCCGGAAAACTGAACGGGCCGGTCGCCGTCCTGATGAATCAGTACACGTTTTCTTCCGCGGAGGATTTCGTTGACGTAATGAAAATGTATACGGAAGCGATTTTCATCGGGAACAACACTGGCGGCACCAGCGGTCAGCCTTTGTGCGAGGCACTTGAAAGCGGTGGCTTTTTCCGTATCTGTACGCGCAGGTGCGTGGCCCAGAACGGCGAGGACATCTACAACAAAGGGTTCACGCCTGACATCAGGATCATACCAACGGTGGAAGATATCGCATCGGGTCGGGATATGGTGCTTGAAAAAGGATTGGAAATCATTAAAAGAGACACTTGAAATCCTTCCTTGTCAAGCAAATGATTGAGCGGAAACCAAAAACCTTACAATCATGCCGAATGGATGGAGTTCATTGTGACGCGAAGGAGGAACGGACGGTATGGGGCTGGACAAGGCACGTGCGGAAGCAAGACTTGATTTTGCCGTATCGGACGTAAACGGGCAGAACGCTCAGGTGCTTCTTGAAGAACTAAACGAGACGCTCATCGGCATTCTGGGGCATAACGGGACGGCGCATGTCTGTATGGACGACTTCAGCCGGGACGGGGGTTTCTTCCTTGTCGGATCCGACGAAGGCGTACCCGTCTGCTGTGCCGGCGTCCGGCTGCTTTCCGGCCGGACCGGCGAGGTCAAGCGCGTATTTGCACGCAGTAACCATAAAGGCTATGGGACCGCCCTGATGGCAGCGGTGGAAGCGCGCGCGGCGGCAATAGGGTACCGGCGTCTGGTGCTTGAGTGCCGCGAAAGCAATACCGAAGCCATCGGGTTTTACAGGAGAATCGGGTATGCGGTGTGTGAGAAATACCCACCGTACGGCGATGAAAAGGATGCCGTTTGCATGGAAAAGCCGCTCCTGTGCGGTACGGAACGAAGGAAGGAAGCCCAGCCCGACGGAAGCGGAGAGACCGCTGGTCGCCCCGGTTGATTCTCATCATATGGATATATTGGCGGATACGCCAGGGAGGAATAACCCATGAGCATCACAGGGAAGAAACGGACTCCGATCCAGCCCGCCATTCTGACCGAGGAGGATAAAAAGCGATTCAATAAGGATCTTCTGACACTGGCTGTTCCGCTGGCTCTGCAGAACCTGCTGGGAGCTCTGGTCGGGGCATCGGATGCTTTGATGCTGGGCCGCCTGAATCAGGCATCGATCGCGGCGGTTTCTCTCGCCAACCAGATCTCATTTGTTATGTCCCTGTTCACAGGCTCAGTGATCGGTGCGATCTCCGTGCTGATCGCCCAGTACATGGGCAAAGGGGATCATCGCAACACGCAGAGGTTCTTTGCCATGGGCATCCGATACACTTTTGGGATCTCGGTGGTTTTCTTTCTGCTGGCCTTTTGCATTCCAGAACAGCTGATGCGCATCTTCACACCGGAGGAGGAATTGATCCGAA
>JAUNMW010000247.1 GCA_030537395.1 Clostridia bacterium
GGATAGCCCCAACGTAACCCCTTAGTTAGCACTAACTCAGTAATTTAAAGCGCTCAATAACTGACCTTTAAAGTAGCGATATGGAAGGGGGTAAAGGAGAGGGCCTCGCCTTCGGCCAGGGCTTCCTGTTCTTCTTCCAGCATGTTGCAAACATGGAGGGCCTTGACGGGATGAGAGAAGCGCAGTTTGGCGCGGCAGGAGCCGCCGGCGGCTTCGTAAAGGCGCAGGATGTAGGCCCGCTGGTCATCCTCACAGGGCTTCACGGTTTCAATGATCACGTTGGGCTGATCCACGGTGACCAGCGGTTGGGAAGTGAAGCCGTTTTCCGCCAGGACCGGGGGATTGTTGAAGGCGTAGGCGGGGCGGATGACGCTTTCCGCGCCGAAGGGCGCGTCATGGGGCAGCAGGGCGTAACGCAGATGATGCCGGCCCTTGTCGCCCTGGGCGTCGGGGCGCACGCCGCCTTTGTGCAGGCTCAGGCGCAGGCTGCCCTCATTGACAGAAATGCCGTACTTGCAGTCGTTGAGCAGGGCAATGCCGTAATTTTCTTCGGACAGATCGGAATACTTGTGATTGCAGACCTCGAACTTGGCCCGGTCCCAATGGGTGGAGCGGTGATTGCTGCGGCGGATATGACCGAACTGGATTTCGCTGCGCACGCCGTCCGTGAGCAGGGCGGTATCAAAGGCCGCTTTCAGGAAACGGTGCTCCTCCTGCCAGTCGATCACGGTGTCGAAGGCGATGAGCGGGGAAGCGGCGTCAAAGACCATATCCTGCCAAAGCGTGGTCTTGTCCGTCAGCCGGTATTTGCTGCGGATGCGCAGCTCCGCGGGGCCGTCCGATACTACCTGCCGGGAAATCAGCTTGCCGGCGGGGGCGAACTTTTCTTCCTCGTCGGCGTCAAAGTCCCAGTTGTCCCAATCGGCGGGTAAGTCCTCCATCATCACGAAGGTATTGAAGGGCAGGCCGCCGACCAGCTCCCGGCCCGTACGGCGGTCAGTGAAGGACGCCATGGCGCCGTTTTCGTCAAAGGTGATTTCCGCGAAGGGTGTAGTGAGATGATTCCCTTCCAAGGTGAACGGAGAAGCGCTTTCCGGCGCGGCTGCCGGAACCGGAATGGCGGAAAAGGCCGGGAGGGATGCGCCGGTTACGGCGGTGACGGTGTTCCCGTCCAGATCGGTGAACACCTGGCCGGGATGGACGCCCGGCAGATAGAAGGTATCGTTCCGTTCAAAGGACAGGGGATTGAATACCACAGTTTCGGCGCCGCCCGCCAAAGTCTTCAGCGTCAGATCGTTGGCGCTTTCGATCACGCCGCCGACCTCCCGTTTGGCCTGGGCGTGGGCCGCGTGGATGCAGGTGCCGGGCAGGATATCATGAAATTGGTTGATGAGCAGCTTTTGCATCAGGGGCCGGACGCTATCCTCGGAGGCGTCCTCACCTTCTTTTACGGCGCGCAGCACCGTGGCAGCCTCTAAATTGTGCAGGGCGATTTCAGCCTTTCGATTATTGCGCTTGATGTCGTGCTGATTGGTCAGGGTGCCCCGGTGCAATTCCAGATACAATTCGCCCGCCCAGGTGGAGGGCCGCACCGCTTCTTTTTCCAGTCGTTTCATAAAATCGGACACGCTGGTATAGCCGGTACGGGGAACCCCATCCAGATCGCTCAAACGGCGGGCGTTTTCCAGCAGTTCAAATTCCGGGCCGCCGCCGCCGTCGCCCTTGCCGAAGGAGAACAGCCGCAGGGGGGCCACCCGCTTTTCCCGAATGCCGTCGTTTCCATCGGTCATGTCATGCAATGTTTCGGGGGTGGGGCCCACATGGATGCGGTTAAAATGGGTGAGCACCTTGGTGCCGTCGATGCCCTGCCAGTAGAAGGTGGTCATGGGGAAGGTGTTGGTGTCGCCCCAATTGATTTTGGTGGTCAGGAAATAATTCACGCCGCAGCCCTTCATGATTTGGGGAATGGCGTAGGAATAGCCGAAGGTGTCCGGCAGCCAGAAGCAGTCGGCGGTGTAATCAAAGTATTTCCGGGTGAAGCGCTGGCCCCACAGGAACTGGCGCACCATGTATTCGCCGCCGGTCAGGTTGCAGTCGCACTCCACCCACACGCCGCCGTTGGGCTCCCAGCGGCCTTCCTTCACCTTCTGCCGCATGCGCTCAAACAGGGCGGGATTGTCCTCCCGGATAAAATCGGCATGGGCGGCGGAGGACTGCACGAACTTGTATTCCGGGTATTCCTCCATCAGGCTCAGCTGCCCCGCGTAGGTGCGGGCGCACTTTTTCCGGGTTTCGGAAATGGGCCAGAGCCAGGCGGTGTCCATATGGCTGTGGCCGATCAGGCCCACGTAAGGGGCGGAAGAACCGTTGCGCTTTTCCAATTCCCGCAGGATATAGGGATGAGCATCCCGCAGCGCCTGATGGAATTCCTCGTCCGAGCAATTGTCAGGATCGTACAGAACCTTCAGATGCACGTCGTACAGCGCGTTTTCCACTTCCGCCCGGTGGAGGGAATTTTCCGGCAGCGCCCGGCGCAGGGAAAGCAGCGTGCCAAGATCGAACAGGAACGCGGTGATTTCCTCGTCCCGCACACACACCTCCGCCGAGCCCACAGGATAAGTAAAATCGGTGATTTCAGGGCAGGAGAGAGGCTGGGTGCCCGGCACCAGATGGAAGCTGTAGGCTTCCAGATCAAAGCAGTATTTATCCCCGGCCTTGGCGCATTCCGCGAAGCGGTTGCACCAATGGTTGCCGTGGGAGCCCTCCACATACTTGGCGGCGTAATTGGAGTGCATTTCGCCGTTCACCCACAGCGTGGCTTCATAAAAGCCCATGCGGGGATACAAAAACAGCGCCTTCCCCTCCAATTCTTCGGGAACTGTGTATTCCAGGCGGAACCAGCCGTATTCTCCCTCGCTGCCCCAGCGATCAGCGGGAGCCGGGCCGTAAAGCGCCGATGGGATTTGGTTCAGGGGCTCCCTGGTTTGATAAAAGCCAAGCAATTTTGCTTCTCCCGCCGGAACAAACATGCGCTCCTTTAAGGTCCTTGCCAGCCGTTCCAGCTTCACCATGGTCTGATTCATGCTTCGTGCTGCCAGCATCCTGTATTCCTCCCTAAAAACGTTCGTTGGATTTCATCTGATATATTTGCCAAAGGCAGCCGGTTTTCCTTGTGGGAAAGAAAAGGTTTTTTAGAGTACAGAGAACGCTGCAGAGAACAGAGTACAGAGTTCAGAGAACAGATTATATAGTGAACCCAATAGGATCCAAAGATCATTTCGACTATTCAATCTGTACTCTGCACTCTGTTCTCTTTATCCTGTGTTCTGTTCCCTTTGTTCGTTAAAGCACTTCCCTTATTCGCGTCCCCTGCGCCGTCACGCCAGCTCCGCGTTCAGCCTTTCCGCCAGGGGAAGCAGCTCCTCCGGGGTACGGATGCGGAAGGAAGGCGCTTCGTCCGGTGATTCGGCATCGTACTGATAGCGGGGGGACCAGGTGAGCAGCACGGAACGGATGCCGAAGCGGTTGGCTCCCACCACGTCCCGCTTGATATTGTTGCCCACCATGATCACCCGGGGTTTGTCGTCCTCTTTCAGGTTCAGGCTGTCCATGGCGGTTTGGAACATTTTAGCGTCAGGCTTTTCGGTCCGGAGCGTTTCAGAAATGGTTTCCGCGCTGAAAACATGGTACAGGCCGTTTTCCTTCATGGTGTTGTGAAAGGATTCCACCAGCCCGTCCGCCACCATCACGATGGTGTAGCCCCGGCGGTGCAGCTCCAGCAGGGTTTCCTTCGCCCCAGGGATGCACTTTGCGTGATACACCACGCCGCAGGGGACCCGGCGGACTTCGGTGCCCTCGTCGATAATGGTATCGCCAACGTCGGTAAAAATGATCAGCTTCGGTTTCATTTACGGTTCATCCTTTGCACTCAGGATTGGGACGAAATGTCCGCCATGGGATTGGGATAGTGTTCACGCACGATATCGATGGGCGATTGATATTCCTTGGAGGGGTCCGTATTGATCACCTTTCGGTATTCCGAAGGGGGAAGACCCACATTTTTCTTGAATTCCTTGGAAAAATGGAACTGATCGCCGTAGCCCACGGCCGTGGCCACCATTTCGATGGAGAGCCGCGGGTTTTTCAGCAGCACCGTGGCCTTCCACATGCGGTAATAAATCAAATAATCCCGGGGAGAAAAACCCGTCAGGTTCTTGAATACGTTGTACAGGGTCTTTCGGTTGCAGCCGGCGGCCTGGGCAATATCCTCCACTGATATATCTGATTGATAGTTGATGTCGATGAAATCCAAGGCCTTGAGCAGAAACACCTCCGCCGGCGTGGAGACCGGGGCCTTTTCCACGAAAGTATGATCCAGAATGAACGCGAAAATGCTGTACAGCTGCGCCATCAGCTTGCAGTAGCGGTTGGGCATATGGCGGGAAACATCCACCAGCCGGTCAAAGTAGCCTTCCAGCTCCCTGTCCTTCACATCCTCAAACACCGGCTCGAAAATGGTCAGATGGGCTCTGTCCAGATATTTTTCCACCAGGTAGCCCGAGAAAGCTACCCAATCCACGTTCATGGTGTTTTTGAATTCGGATTTGATGGCGGTTTCCGCGTTGGGAAATACCACAAACCCCTGCCCGGCGCTGACCTTGTGGGTGATCTGCTGCTGCGTCACGTAGCCCTTCCCTTCCCGGACGAAAAAGATGGTGTATACGTCGGATTTCATTTCCTGCTCGATGACGATATCCTGATTGCCGCAGTTGTATACGTTCAGCGTCAGATTCAGGTGGGACCGATCACTGATATGGATGCTGATATTGCGTTCCATGGTTCTTTTGTTCCCTCCATGGTTTTATTGATCACACTGTTGCTCTTTTACATTCTTAACAGTTACGTTCTCAAGGATGATAGTAGACGGGGCAGGGGCCTGTCCGGCCCCCGTACCCCTGAACCAAAGGACTTCGTCCTCTGGACTCCAATAGCGGATAATACTTGGTAGGCAAAGAAAACGTTGTTCCCGCTGTTGCTTGGAGATAGCGAGGAAGCCAAGCTTGACGCCGTTGTGCTTCTGGCCCGGCGGCTTTCAGCCGCCAA
>JAUNMW010000248.1 GCA_030537395.1 Clostridia bacterium
TGCCGCTGCCGAAATGATCGGCCAGGCGGGCGCACACCCGGCGGTTGATTTCCTGCAGGATCATATAGATCCGGGGCAGCAGATTCTTCATCATATCCTCAGGCCACTTTTCCAAAGCTTCGGCCATGACGGTATGATTGGTGTAGGCTACGGTATGCTGGGTGATCCAGCTGGCTTCGTCCCAGCCCAGGCCTTCTTCGTCGATCAGAATGCGCATCAGCTCGGGGATCGCCAGGCCGGGATGCGTATCGTTGATATGAATGGTCATTTTTTCCGGCAGCATGCGGAAATTCCGGCCAAAGCGGCGCTTGAAATCCTTGATAGCGTACTGCAGGGTGGCGCTGGTGAAGAAATAATGCTGTTTCAGGCGCAGTTCTTTGCCTTCGTAATGCTTATCCTCGGGATAAAGCACCTTGCTGATCACGGCGGCCAGTTCCTGCTCCTGCATGGCCTTGCTGTAGTTGCCGCTGTTGAAAGAGCTCAGGTCCATGGATTTGGAGGACCGGGCCCGCCACGTGCGCAGCGTGTTCACGGTTTCGCAGTCATAGCCCGCGACCGGCATATCGTAGGGCACCGCTTCCACGGTGTAGTAATCCTTGAGGGAAAACTTCATTTGCCCGTCTTCATAAATTTCTTCCACCTTGCCGCCGTAACGGATCTCGCAGGTGTCCTCCACCGCGGGCACTTCCCACACGTTGCCGTTTTCCAGCCAGTTATCCGGCACTTCCACCTGCTGGCCATCTATGATCTTCTGGCGGAACAGGCCGTATTCATATCGGATGGTGCAGCCCATAGCCGGCATGGAAAGGGAGGCCAGACTGTCCAGGAAGCAGGCTGCCAGACGGCCCAGGCCGCCGTTGCCCAGACCGGGTTCCGGCTCCTCCTGCAGGATCGTGCGCCAATCCAGGCCCAGTTCCTTCAGCGCTTCGCGGTAAGCGTCGCTGGAGCACAGGTTCAGCACATTGCAGTGCAGGCTGCGGCCTGTCAAAAACTCAACGGAAAGATAATACAGGCGCTTGCCGGTGTAATGCTTATCCTTTTCCCGGTAAACCACCCATTTTTGCATGATCTGGTCCCGCACGGTGGAGGCCAGGGCATAGTAAATCTGCTGGGGCGTAGCGTCGGCCAGGGTGCGGCCGTTATAGCGCTGCAGCTTTCCCAGAATGGATTGTTTGATGGATTCTTTATCAAACTGCGTTGTTGGCATTGTAATTCCCATCCTTCCTGATTGCCATGGTTCATTGCATGAACGATTCATTATATCACGGAATAAAGCATTCGCCAATAGCAAATCTGGCAAAGATTGAAAACAGATATCTCTGATATGATCTCTGTCATTGTATATTCATTGTTTTTTTTAGAGAAAGGAATATCAAAAAAATGCCCGGCCAAAGGGTTCGATTCTTCCCCTTTGGCCGCGGCATACAATATTTCAAATATTCTTGTTTGAATTGCAGCTTATCATTGGAAATGGAAACAAAATGGACGTTTCTAAAACAATCCTGCTGTCAGCAGAATGATCCATCCTTCGGCACGTACAAGCTGTAATGCCGTTGATGAATATTTGAAAAAATACGAAAAACTTATTTTCCGGCCAGCGTTCTTTGCAGGGTCTCCATGTCAGTAAAACGCCAGGGGGTATCGTAATCATCATAGAAGTGGCCGGGATCAAACAAGGCGCAGGCCATACCGGCGTTTTTCCCGGCGTCCAAATCGATATCCCGATCCCCCAGCATGACACATTCCGCCTTGTTCAAGCCATGCTTTTGCACCAGATAGTTCAGCGCGTCCGGCGCGGGCTTGGAGGGAAAACCGTCCTGACGGGTCACCATATCCGCAAACAGCTCCGTCAGGCCATCATAAGCCAGCCAGCGGGACGCGGTGCCGCCCCGATGGGTATACAGATAATTCTTCCCGCCGCCTTCTATGACGGCCTGCAGCATTTTCCGAGCGCCGGGATAAGGCCGGATGGACTCCGGCCCTTCCGATTCACTGTAAAGGTGATAGGCGTCCTGAAAAGCGGCTTGGCTGATGCCTTTCGGCTCCGCAAACACGCGGTAGCAAGTATCCAGGGACCGTTTTACAACAGGGAACACCCTATCAAAAGAGGCCGCAGCCCCCAGATCCTGCAAGGCATTCACGCAGGCGCGGGTGATGCGGCCATAAGTATCGTAGAGCGTACCGTCAAAATCCCAGAAGAAATGCTTGTAAATCATGCTTTCTTGGGCTCATACTTGGGCAGTTCGCTGGTGCAGTGGGGGCAGCGGGTGGCTTCCTTGGCGATTTCCGTGCAGCAGAAGGGGCAGGTGCGGGGCTTTTCTTTGGGAGCTTCGGGCTTTTTGCCGATCTGCTTGGCGGCGTTCACAGCCTTGATGATGGCGAACAGCACCAACGCGGTGAGCACGAATTCCACCAGCACGCCCAGGAAGCTGAGCAGGCTGCCGGCAAAACCGGTGCCGCCTGCTTCCATCTTGGGCAGGCTGTCCAGCAAGGGCTGGAGGAAGATATCGATCACGGCAGTGACCACTTTGCCGAAGGCAGCACCGATGATGACGCCAACGGCCATATCGATGACATTGCCCTTCATAGCGAAATCCTTGAATTCCTTGAGCAGTTTCTTCAACATGAGTATTCCCTTCCCTTCGTAATCAGAATCCGATGGTAAAATTATTATAGCACCAATCGCCCGTGCAGGCAAGCGTTTCCATGTTTTTTTGACGATTTTTTGACGAAACCATTACATTCCTGTCAAAAAATCAATAACGCTTACAGCAGGTGCGCGCAGGCAGCGTCGAAGGAAATGAAGCAATGATCGCCAACCGCGTAGATTTTTTTGTTTACAGGGCAGTTATCGGTGATCTTGACCAAGGTGTCCCCCACGCGAACATGATAATTCTGGTAGCTTCCCATGAAGCAGGAAAGCTCCACCGTGCAGGGCAGCATGCCGGTATCGCCAATCTGGATTGCTTCCGGGCGCACCACGATTTCGCAGTCCGCGCCGGGCTGATAGATTTTATCAGTTTCCACAGCGGCAGTACCCTGTGGCAGCTGCACCATGGCACGGCCCTTCTCGCTGGAGAGCGCTTTGCCCTTCAGGAAATTGCATTCGCCGATGAAGTCCGCCACGAATTCGCTGACCGGGTGATAATAGATTTCCGTGGGGCTGCCCATCTGGGCGATCACACCGCCCTTCATCAGGATGATCTGATCAGAAATGGACATGGCTTCGCTCTGATCATGGGTGACGTAAATAGCGGTAATGCCCAAAGCCTGCTGGATGCGGCGGATCTCCGTGCGCATCTGCACGCGCAGCTTGGCGTCCAGATTGGACAGGGGTTCGTCAAACAGCAGCACGCCGGGCTCCACCACCAGGGCTCGGGCCAGGGCCACGCGCTGCTGCTGACCGCCGGAGAGCTGATTGGTCATGCGTTGCTCCATACCGGAAAGCTCCACCAGGGCCAGGATGTCCGTAACCCGTTTCTTGATTTCATCCTTGGGCACCTTGCGCAGCCGCAGGCCGTACGCCACGTTGTCAAACACATTGTAATGCGGGAACAGCGCATAGCTCTGGAACACCATGGCAGTATCCCGCTTGTTGGGAGTCAGGGCGTTGATGGGCTCCCCGCCCAGGTAGATTTCGCCCTCGTCCGGGCTTTCAAAGCCCGCGATCATGCGCAGGGTGGTGGTTTTGCCGCAGCCGGAGGGGCCCAGCAGCGTCACGAAGGTGCCGGGGGCAATATCCAGCGCTACATCATGAACAGCGTAAAAATCCTTACCTGTTTTGGGGTCCTGATAGATTTTGGAGATATGATCCAATTTTACGCCCTTGGGCTCTTTTACACGATTGGCCATGATTATTCAACCTCCTTGACTTTTCTGCTGGTACCGAAGAATTTGATCACCAGATTCATCAGCAGCACGCTGCCATAGGTAATGGCGATCAGGATCGTGGCAAACGCGCAGGCGATGCCATAGGAACCCTTCTCGGCAAATTCATTGATCTGAACGGTAATAAGCAGGAAACTGGGCGTGACCAGCAGGATGATGGCGGAAATAGCGGTGATGGACCGCACAAAGGCGGTGACCAGGCCGGAGAGGAAGGAATCCTTGATCAGCGGCAGCGTCACGGAGGTGAACACCTTCAGACTGCCGGCGCCCATATCATAAGCGCTTTCCTCAATGGATTTATCGATCTGCCGCAGGGCGGAAATACCGCTTCGGGTGCCGGTGGGCAGGGAACGCACCACGAACACGATCACCAGGATAATACCTGTGCCGTAAATGCCCTGCAGGAAACCGGTATGGAACACGCCGCCCGCAAAGCCTCGGATATAGCCGATGCCCAGCACCGTGCCGGGAACGGCCATGGCCAGCATGGACACAAATTCGATAAAGCCCTTGGCCTTGAATTTCCGCTTGACCACCAGATAGGAAATGATCATGGATAAAAGTGCGGTAATGGGAGCGGAAATGAGCGAAAGGATGAAGGAATCCTGGAACGCTTTCAGGCCCTTGTACCGGGTAAACACCTGTTCAAACCATTTGGTGGTCAGGGTGAAATCCCGGCCCCAGGTTTTGAACATCGCGCCGAAAGGAACGCACACATACATCATGATCACAAACAGCGCGACCAGGGAGCAGAAGATAGTCAGCGGGATGGTGACGGATTTGTCCTCAATCAGCATCCGGGCCCGGCTGGCCTTGCCCGTCAGGGTGGCGGCCGTTTTCTTTTCCAGGTAGTATTTCTGCACCATGAACATGAGCATCGTGATTCCCAGCAGCACCACGGCCATGGCGCAGGCGCCGTTTTTATCGTACGCGCCGGTGATCTGCAAATAAATCGTGGTAGCCAGGGTGTCATAGCTGCCGCCGATGATCATGGGGTTGGCAAAGTCGGCAATGGATTCGATGAACGTGACCAGAAAAGCATTGCCGATGCCGGGCAGCAGCAGGGGCAGCGTTACAGAAGAAAATACCTTGAACCGGCTGGCCCCCATATCCCGGGCCGCTTCCTCCATAGAGGGGTCGATGTTTTTGAGCAGGCCCCGGAACATCATGTAGCACACCGGGAAAAAGGTCATGGTCTGCACGAT
>JAUNMW010000249.1 GCA_030537395.1 Clostridia bacterium
ATTTTATAAGTTTGTTTGTCATCCTGGTAAATACTTCCTGATTTGAGACAGCCCCTTTCTTTGCCGCAATGCGGCTATTTCATGATTTCATATATTGCAGATATTTTTCCGCTTTGCGGCCCACCACGGCGTAGGCACGGGGCCCGGTAAGGATTCGGCGGGCGGTGTCCATCACATCGTCCATGGTCACTTTCTCGATGGCGGCGATGGTGTCCTCCGGGGGAATGATGCGGCCCAGCAAAATCTGATTGTGGCCCAGAGCGCTCATGCGGTTGTAGGCGCTTTCCAGGCCCAGGATGAAGCTGCCCTTCAGCTGTGCCTTGCTCATGGTGAATTCTTTTTCGGTCACGCCGTCTTCCAGCAGCTTTTGAAGCTCGATATCGATCTGCTCCAGCACCGTTTTGGTGTGCTTGGGGCTGGAGGCGGCGTAAATGGTGAATTCGCCGCAGTGGGGGTAGCTGCTGGGGCCGGAATAAACGGAATAGGCCATGCCCAAATCTTCCCGGATGCGCTGGAACAGCCGGCTGCTCATGCCGCCGCCCAAAATATTGTTCAGCACGGCGGTGGGGTACACATCCGGGCTGCCCATTTCATGGCTGCGGAAGGACAGGCACAGGTGCACCTGCTCGGTATCCTTGTCCCGGGCCAGCTTCCGGGGCTGATCGATGGCCGCTGCTTCGGGGAATTCTTCCCCTGCCGCACCTGTCCAGCCGCCGAATTTTT
This sequence comes from Clostridia bacterium, assembly GCA_030537395.1. Classification (GTDB taxonomy): domain Bacteria; phylum Bacillota; class Clostridia; order Christensenellales; family Aristaeellaceae; genus RUG563. The sequence goes on from JAUNMW010000249.1 coordinate 724, forward strand.
CTTCCATCAAATCCTTCGCGGCTTGGATATCCACGTTGCCCGCCAGGGCCACAACGGCGTTTTTGGGCCCGTAATGCCGCTGCCGGAAGGATCGCAGATCGTCCGGCGTATATTTTTCCAGCTTTTCCGCCGGGCCCAAAATGGTCTGGCCCAGGGACTGGGAGCCGAACACCGCTTCAGCCAGCACATCGTACACCACGTCTTCCGGGGAGTCCTCCACCATGGCGATTTCTTCCAGCACCACGCCCCGCTCCTTGTCCGTTTCTCCGGGATCCAGGGCGGGATTGCACACGATGTCGGACAAAATATCCGCGGCCTTTGGCAAATCCTCGTCGATCACTTTGGCGTAATAATTGGTGCACAGCTTGCTGGTGGAGGCGTTCAAATGACCGCCGATAAAGTCCATTTCTTCGGCGATCTGCCGGGCGGTGCGCTTCCCGGTGCCCTTAAAGGCCATATGCTCCATAAAGTGGGACAGGCCGTTTTCCTCCGGCGTCTCCAGCATGCTGCCCGCCTTCACCCACGCCCCGATACTTACGGAACGCAGATACGGCATGGGCTCCACCAGCACAGTCAAACCATTGTTCAGCACGAATTTTTCCATGCTTTGCTCCTTTATCTTTAAGATTTTTCCTGAACAGAAAAATCACCTATTTTTCCAAGTAAGTTTCCAATGCTGTGATACATGCCGGAATAAATCACCGGATCCAGCTGGGTCAAATCAATGCTCATGGGATCGTCCATATCCAGCCGTTCATCGATCTGCACGTTTTTAATCCGGCAGAAAAACGTGGTGGAGGCCCCGATTTCAACAGTTTTTGCCGCTTCACATTCATACACCCAGCGGCTTTCATCCAGCACCGGCACATCCACTTTTTCCCCTCTGGAAACATGATAAGGGATTTGATCCTTTTTCCCGTCTTTTGCGTGATGGGTGCCGAAATAATCCATCAGGGGCAGCATGTCCGTGCTGACGAGATTCACGCTGAGCAGACCGTTCCGCGCCACATTCTGCTTGGTTCGCTTGGCGCCGTACATGCTGATCACCAGCCAATAATCGTCGCCTTCGCAGGTGACGCTCACCCAGGTGATGGGAGCGAAATTATGGCTCCCGTCCTCATTGTTGGTGCCAATGATAAAGGCGGGCTGAACGCAAAGGGAATAGCGAGGCTCCACGGATTTGCGTTTGATGGGCTCCATCCTGTCCACCCCTTTTAGAAAGAAAAAAAGGAAACTATTATAGCTTCCCCCTTTTTCCAAACAATATGTTTCTCTTTGATTATATTATTAATCCGAAAGAATTCCTTTATGGCTTTCTCGGAAAAGGGGACGAACCTCAGACGACCGCCTGTGGCGGAAATATCGTCTGAGGTGAGATCAAGCGAAACGAGCAATGTCCGCAGTGCGGACTTGCGACGATTGAGCTTGCGGATCGGGGGGAAACCTCTCTTTGGCCTCCAAAGAGAGGTTTCCCCCCAAGAACTCCGTCTTACTTCCGGCCATCCCGACGGGGAGGACGGGCGCCCGCGGGAGCGGAGCGGGTGAAGTTGGGATTATCGTAGGTGATATCGTTGCGGATCAGGTTGATGCGGCCCTGGGAGTCGATCTCGCAGACCTTCACTTCCAGCTCGTCGCCGATGTTCACCACGTCTTCCACCTTTTCCACGCGCTTGTTATCCAGCTTGGAAATGTGGATCATGCCGTCCTTGCCGCCGGCCAGTTCCACGAACGCGCCGAAGTTCATGATGCGAACCACCTTGCCGGTGAACACATCGCCCACTTCGATATCCTTGGCAATGCCCAGGATGAGGGACTTGGCCTTGTCGGCGGCCGCCTGATCGGCGGTGGAAATGAACACCCGGCCATCGTCCTCGATGTCGATCTTCACGCCGGTTTCATCGATGATCTTGTTGATCATCTTGCCGCGGGGGCCGATGACCTCGCTGATCTTTTCGGGGTTGATGGAGAAGGTGATGATCTTGGGAGCGAACTTGCTCAGGTTTTCCCGGGGACGGCCGATGGTTTCCAGCATGATGCCCAGGATGTGCAGGCGGCCCTTGAGCGCCTGGCTCAGCGCCCGGCTCAGGATCTCGCGGTTGATGCCCTTGATCTTGATATCCATCTGGATGGCGGTGATGCCGTTCATGGTGCCGGCCACCTTAAAGTCCATATCGCCCAGGAAGTCTTCCAGGCCCTGGATATCCGTCAGCACGGCGATCTTGCCGGTTTCGGGGTCCTGGATCAGGCCCATGGCCACGCCGGCCACGGGGGCATGGATGGGAACGCCCGCGTCCATCAGGCTCAGCGTGCTGCCGCACACGGAAGCCATGGAAGAGGAGCCGTTGCTGCCCAGGATTTCAGATACCAGGCGCAGGGCATAGGGGAATTCCGCTTCGGTGGGGATCACAGGCACCAGCGCCCGCTCGGCCAGCGCGCCGTGGCCGATTTCGCGGCGGTTGGGGCTGCGCAGGCGGCCCGCTTCGCCGGTGGCGTAGGAGGGCATGTTGTACTGGTGAATGTAGCGCTTGGTCTTTTCATTGGACAGGCCGTCCAGTTCCTGAGCCTCGGATACCATGCCCAGGGTGGTGATGGTCAGGGCCTGGGTTTCGCCGCGGGTGAACACGGCGCTGCCATGGGTGCGGGGCAGCACGCCCACTTCGCACCAGATGGGACGCACTTCGTCCACCTTGCGGCCGTCGGGACGGATGCCCTGTTCCAGGATCTTTTTGCGCATAACTTCCTTGCCCAGGTAATACAGGGCGTCGGCCACTTCGCCTTCCCGGCCCGGGAAGATTTCAGCAAAGTGCTCGGCCACGTCGGCGGACACTTCCGCGTCGCGCTGCTGGCGTTCCTTGCGCACATAGGTGGAATAAATCCATTCGCACTTTTCCAAAGCATATTCCCGCACGGCGGCCTTCACGTCGTCCCCGGTGGTGATCAGGGGGAAGTCGCTCTTGGGCTTGCCGATTTCGGCGGTGATCTTTTCCTGGAATTCCACCAGTTCTTTAATGAACTGATGGCCGTAGAGGATGGCGTCCATCATGGCGTCCTCGGACACTTCCTTGGCGCCCGCTTCCACCATCATGATCGCGTCCTTGGTGCCCGCCACGGTAACGTGCATATCGGAGGCCGCTTCCTGGGCTTCGGTGGGGTTGATGACGAACTGGCCGTTCACCCGGGCCACCACCACGGCGGCGGTGGGGCCGCCCCAGGGAATGTTGCTCACCATCAGGGCGATGGAGGAGCCCAGCATGGCGGGAAATTCAGGGGGCGTGTCGGGGTCCACAGACAGGGTCTGGGCAACCACTTGCACGTCGTTGCGCATGCCCTTGTTGAACAGGGGGCGCAGGGGACGGTCGATCAGGCGGCAGGTCAGGGTCGCCTTTTCGGTGGGCCGGCCTTCGCGCTTGATGAAGCCGCCGGGGATCTTGCCCACGGAGTACTGCTTTTCTTCAAAGTCCACCGTCAGGGGGAAGAAATCCACGCCTTCCCGGGGCTGATCGGACGCAGTGGCGTTTACCAGCACCGCGGTATCGCCGTAACGAACCAGGCAGCTGCCGCCGGCCTGCTGGGCATACTTGCCGAATTCCAGGGTCAGGGTACGGCCCGCAAATTCCATTGAATACGCTTTGTAATCCATTTTCTTTTTCTCTCTCCTCAACACTCACTATCCATTCGGCCCCTGCCGAAGGATGAAACAAAAAGCTATCGGCTGAAACCCTTCCAGCCGATAGCCCCATGCGCAATTATTTACGCAGACCCAGCTTGGCAATCAGTTCACGGTAACGCTCGATGTCGGTCTTCTTCAGATAGTCGAGCAGGCCGCGGCGCTGACCAACCATCAGCAGCAGGCCGCGACGGGAATGGTGGTCCTTCTTGTTCAGCTTCAGATGCTCGTTCAGGTGATTGATCCGTTCGGTCAGCAGAGCAACCTGCACTTCGGGAGAACCGGTGTCGCCTTCGTGACGGGCATAGTTCTGCATGATCTGGGCTTTGAGTTCCTTATCCATGGTGTCTTCCTCCTTTTGGGGTGTGGCAGCCCCTGTTTCAAATCGCCGTCACCCTCAGATGAGCGTTGGGGTATCGTCCAACCGAGCGTGCGGTTCTAAAAACCACGCCTATCATTTTAACATGACAGGCGCGGTTTGTAAACCATGATTTTTGAATTTTTTCCTCGTTTTTCAAGAATTATTCCCAATGGCGCTCCGCCCCTTCGCATGTGGCAGCTAAAGCGGAATGTATACTTTTATCATTTTAACAGTTATGTTTTTAAGGGTGATTATCAATGCCAACGTGGGGGTACGGCGGGGCTTTGCCCCGCACC
>JAUNMW010000250.1 GCA_030537395.1 Clostridia bacterium
CCCTGGCCCTCCACCAGCATGTAGCGCATGTTGAAATCCTGGGCCAGGCGCACCATGGCGTCGTACACGCTGCTGTCGCCGTGGGGATGGAATTTGCCCAGCACGTCGCCCACGATACGGGCGGATTTGCGGAAGGGCTTGTCCGGGGTCATGCCCAGTTCGTTCATATCGTACAGGATACGCCGATGTACGGGCTTGAGGCCATCCCTTACGTCCGGCAGGGCCCGGTCCACGATCACGCTCATGGCGTAGCTGATGAAGCTCTGCCGCATCTCGTGCTCTAAGTCGGTGGGGATCAATCTGTCTTGAATATCGCTCATGGAAGGTACTTCCTTTCAGGAGATTGTGTATTATTCGTTGGGCAGGTTCAAATCATCCGCCGCCCGGGATGGAATAAACTGCGCGTTGGCAGTTACCGTGCCGTTAGCAGTGGGATAGAACGTGACCAGGAAGGCGTACAGCCCGCCATACTGCATCACTATAAAGCAGGGGGCAGTCATTTCTTCGGGCTGGATAAAAGCGTCGGAAAGAGCCAGCGCATTGGACAGCGCCATGGTGGAAACGCCGCCTTGGTTTGCCAGGATCGTGCCGGTCCTTTCGTACACCTTTTGCCAGGTGAGCGCTTTCAGCGCGGGGGAGAGGTCCGCCGCGAATAGCCGGATGTATGGATCATCCGGCTCATAAACAGCGAAAGCATCCTCGGTTTGAACGATGGTCACGCTGATGGGCTGCGTAAAATCCTGCATCTGAACCAGGGCCAATTCTTCCCCATAATCAGAGGGAATGCGCATGAGAGCCAGGTAATCCTCGCTGTGCAGCGCTTCGTTGAACAGTCCGGCATATTCCATCGCCCGCTCATACAGACTGATATAGAGCGGTTCGCTTTCTTCCAGCTTTCGCGCTGGAGTGTCCGCCAGGGCAGAGGGGAAGAGCAGTAATAAAATCAACGCAAAACAAAGAAGCTTTTTCATAAAAAGATACCCTTTACACCTTTCTCAGAAGGGGGTCTGGGGGGAACCTCTCTTTGGGTTCCAAAGAGAGGTTCCCCCCAGCTTCGTCCCCATACCTTAGAAGTCCAGCACAGCCAGTTCGCTGTTCTGCTCGATGAATTCGCGGCGGGGCTCCACCTTGTCGCCCATGAGCAGGGAAATGATTTCGTCGGCGGCCATGGCGTCCTCCATGGTCACGCGCATCATGGTGCGGGTCTCCGGGTTCATGGTGGTGATCCAAAGCTGCTCGGAGCTCATTTCGCCCAGGCCTTTGTAGCGCTGGATTTCGGCCTTGTTGTCCCGGCCCAGCTTGTCTAAAAGCTGCTGGAGCTCCTTGTCGTCGTACACGTAATGCTCCTGCTTGTTCTTGGTCACCTTGTACAGGGGCGGCATGGCGATGTAAACAAAGCCGTTTTCGATGAGGGGCCGCATATAGCGGTAGAAGAAGGTGAGCATCAGGATGCGGATATGCGCGCCGTCCACGTCGGCGTCCGTCATGCACACGATGCGGTGATAGCGCAGCTTATCCATGTTGAACTCGCTGCCCACGCCGCAGCCGAAAGCGGTGATCATGTTCTTGATTTCCTGGTTAATGAGGATTTTGTCCAGCCGCGCCTTTTCCACGTTCAGGATTTTGCCGCGCAGGGGCAATATGGCCTGGTAATGCCGGTCCCGGCCCGTTTTGGCGCTGCCGCCGGCGCTGTCGCCCTCCACGATGAAGATTTCGCACTTGGCGGGGTCCCGCTCCGTGCAGTCGGCCAGCTTGCCGGGAAGGCTGGCGGATTCCAGCACCGTCTTGCGCCGGGTCAGGTCCCGTGCCTTGCGGGCGGCTTCCCGGGCCCGGGCAGCGCCCAGGCACCGCTCTAAGATGATCTTGGCTTCCGTGGGATGCTCTTCCAGGAAGGTGTTCAGCCCTTCGGTCACCAGCCCGTCCACGATGGGGCGCACTTCGCTGTTGCCCAGCTTGGATTTGGTCTGGCCCTCGAATTGGGGCTCGTGCATCTTCACGGAAATCACGGCGGCTAGGGATTCCCGGGTGTCCTCGCCCTTCAGGTTGGCGTCGGCGTCCTTCAAAATTTTGTAGCGCCGTCCGTAATCATTGATGGCGCGGGTGAGAGCGCTTTGGAAGCCCATCAGATGGGTGCCGCCCTCGGGGGTGTGGATGTTGTTGGCGAAGGCGTAAATGTTTTCGTTGTAGCTGTCGTTGTACTGCATGGCTACTTCCACGGATACGCCGTTTTTCAGGCCTTCCACGTAAATGGGCTCGGGGAAGAGCACTTCCTTGTTTTTGTTCAGGTATTTTACAAATTCCCGGATGCCGCCCTCGTAGTGGAAGGTGCGCTCCACGGGCTCCTCGGGCCGCTCGTCCCGCAGCACGATCTTGACGCCCTTGTTCAGGAACGCCATTTCCCGGATGCGGGCTTTGAGCACGTCAAAGGAAAAATCGATACCGGGATCGAACACGCCCTCCGGGTTTTCGGCGGAGCGGATGTCCGGCCAGAAGCGCACGGTGGTGCCCGTTTCCTGGGTTTCGCCGATCACGCGCAGATCATATTCGATCTTGCCCACGTTGTATTCCTGCTCGTAAATTTTGCCGTCCTGCCGCACTTCCACCCGCAGGTGGCGGGAAAGGGCGTTTACCACCGACGCGCCTACGCCGTGCAGACCGCCGGACACCTTGTAGCCCTCGCCGCCGAATTTGCCGCCGGCGTGCAGCACCGTCAGGCACACTTCCACGGCGGGCCGGCCCATCTTGGGATGGATGCCCACGGGGAAGCCGCGGCCGTTGTCCTTGACGGACACCGACCCGTCCTTATGCAGCCGCACGATGATTTCCGTGCAGAAGCCCGCCAGCGCTTCATCGATGGCGTTATCCACAATTTCATATACGCAGTGATGCAACCCCCGGGCGTCGGTGGAACCGATGTACATGCCGGGGCGCTTGCGCACCGCCTCCAGGCCTTCCAGCACCTGGATCTGTGTTTCGTCATAATGAGCGGAGCCCTGCAGCTCCTGGGGATTCAATTCCATTTCGTCAGCCATATGATCCTCCCGTTGATCGTTTGGGAACCTTGGGCGGAACGTGATCCGCCACCGATCAATTATAGCACAAAAACGGCATTTTGGAAAGGGTTTCTTCAATATAATGTCAATAATTTTCTAATATTTTTCACGCTTTTTTCAAACCTGCCCGAATTGGCAAAATAGGGGAAGAATACGACAAAACGGAGACTGGGCTCCGCTTGCAGGAATACATAAAAAAGCGCAGAGTACAGATGGATATTGTCTTCAATGCCCAAGCGGCAAAACCGAGACAACATAGACTATCCAATCTGTACTCTGTACGCTTTAAAAGATCGGGCAAGAAGCGAAGTTACGCTGTCAGCCGTGGGGCACATCCATGCCCAGCACCGCGCCGTTGGTATCATCCACCGTCACGTACCAGGCATAATCTCTGTTCAGGTCAAAAGTGACCGTCCATTCATGATTTTCCTGATCGTATTCCGCCGTCGGATCGGCCTCCCGCAGGGCGTATTCATCCAGGGGCCTGCCATCAATCATCCGGGCTTGGGAAAGCAGATAATCCATCGCCAGCGCAATGGCCGCTTCCTGCTCCAGGTGGGCCAGATGACCGATGGGGAGAAAACCCCTGACGGGCTTCCCGGCGCTTTCATCATCGATCCATTCCACATAGGCCCAATCCCCCATGGCGGACAGCCAGGTAACGTAATTGCCCTCGGGCACCGCGGCAAGCAGCGCGCCGGAAAACAGCGGATCATCGGTGAGGGTCGTTTCAATCACGGTATATACCCGCACGGCGTCAAAATGCAGTTTTTCCACCTGGGCGTTTTTCGGCAGCGCCTTTGCGCTGATCCAGCCGAAGCGCATGTGATCCTTGTCGATGGCGTACTGGATCAGGATCCAGCCGTTTTCCTTGCCGAACACCTGGATCCAGTCGTTGGTGGACACGGCGGCTTTGTCATTGTTGGCCCGCAGATAATGATCGCCGGGACCGGAATAAACGGGGTATTTCTGCCCGCCGGTGAATTTGATTTTCTGGGCGGTCAGCTCTCCCGCGGGAATGGCCGGCGCGTCGGTAAGGCGCTGCCGGGCCTCCTTGTAGGTCAGGGGCAGGCTGCTCAGGTTTACGTACCGCACATCCCGCTGGATGCTGCCTCGCACCGTGCCCTTGGAGTGGTATTCGCCGGGAAACGCGCCGTTGTAAATCAGCTGATCCCCGGAAACCCACAGGGAGGTGTCGTTGTCAAAATCCTCCCAGTACAGGAGCAGCCATTTGCCGTCCCTCAGGGTATAGATCACATAGCGCTCCGGATACTCCGTTTCGTCCTCCTGGTCGGAATTGGCCTGCCATACTATGAATACCGGCGTTTGGACGGATAAACCAAGCAGATCATGATCATACCCATGCTCATCCTGGGAAACGCTCAGAAGCTTTGTCCCCTGGGGCAGGGCGCTGTCCGATCTTAAGTATTCCTTCCAAATGCCGTTTTTCTGCTGATAAATGGTCAGCAGATTGTGTCCCCGGTCATTCTGGAATACGGCGAAGAACCAGTCCAGATTTCCGAGCCTCGTATAATCCGCCAGGTGAAAGCCCTGGGCGGTCACGGCGTTGATCATGCCGCCAATCGCTTCGGGTATTTCCTGATCCCCCGCCGCCCAGGCCGCGCCCGCAGCACCCATGCAAAGTGCCAGTGTCAGCAGCATTGCAGTCATTCTTTTCATTGGTAAATCCCTCCTGAAAGACGTTCGTCCATATAGACGAATCACGGCCCCGGATTGTTTCATTCTTTTCCCGTATTCTTTCCCCAAACGCGCTTTTCCTGCTTTGATGGAAATCTCTGCTTTGCTGACGGAAAAGCGAAAAAAGCAAAAATGACAAAAAAATTGAAAAATACCCCTTGACAAACGACGCTAATTGGGTTAATATATCTCACGTGCCGCGCAGGGCGCGGACGAAGCGGGGGAGCATAGCTCAGCTGGGAGAGCATTTGCCTTACAAGCAAAGGGTCACAGGTT
>JAUNMW010000251.1 GCA_030537395.1 Clostridia bacterium
GCCGGGCATCGACAAGATGGCGGTGGAAGCGCTTGACGAATATTTTGCGAAGCACGGAGGAGAAATCAAGGAACAAATCCGGGCGAAGCAATATAAACCGCAGCCTGTAAGGAGAGTATACATCCCGAAGGCAAATGGAAAGCAGCGGCCGTTGGGGATACCGACGGTAGTGGACAGGGTAATCCAGCAAGCAACGGCGCAGATACTGAGCCTGGGGTACGAGCGCTATTTCAGTGACCATAGCCACGGGTTCAGGCCGAACCGAAGCTGTCATACAGCGATGGAGCAGGCGCTGGAATATCTAAATGCAGGGCGCGAATGGGTCATTGATCTGGACATTGAGAAGTACTTCGACACAGTGAATCATGATAAATTGATTTCCATTCTCAGGGAGCGAATCAACGACGCACCAACTTTGCACCTGATCAGGAGCTTTCTGAAAGCGGGCGTAATGGAAGAAGGGCTGGTCAGCCCAACAGACCAAGGCGTACCGCAGGGAGGGCCCTTGTCGCCGGTGCTGAGCAACGTGTATCTTGACAAGCTGGACAAGGAACTGGAAGCGCGCGGACTGAACTTTGTCCGGTACGCCGACGACTGCAATATCTTCGTGAGAAGCGAAATGGCGGCAGAACGCGTAATGGCAAGCGTGAGCAGTTGGCTGGAGCGAAAGCTGCGGCTGAAAGTGAACGCAACCAAGACGAAAGTGGTCAGGCCGACAGGAAGCAATTTCCTGGGATTCACGTTCTGGAAATCGACGGAAGGGTGGAAGCCAAGACCGCTGGCGGAGCGCAAGGCCAGACTGTGCGGGAAAGTCAAAGAAATCCTGTGCAGGAAACGGGCTTCGGCTCTGCCGCTGGGCTGTACATTCACAAGACTGAATCAAGTGCTGCGAGGGTGGATAAGCTATTTCCGAATCGGCAGCATGAAGGGGTGGCTGAAGAATGAATTCGGCCCATGGATGCGGCACAAAGTAAGAGTAGTGATACTCAAACAATGGAAGAAGCCAAAAACGATCTACAAGAACCTGATGAAACTGACCAAGGCGTTTGGTTGCAACATGACCCATGAGGATATATACAAGGTGGCGTATTCGAGCCTTGGACTGTATCGCCGCTGTGGAATGGATGTGGTCAATTATCTGTTAAGCCAGAAAGTCCTTGCCGTACCCAACAAGAAAGAGAACCGGCCTGGTTTGGTCGATCCTCTTGCTTATTACCTGAGAAATACTTGAATTCTTGTTACGATGTAGCGCCGTATACCTGGCCGGTACGTACGGTGCAATGAGAGGGGCGAGGGCTATTGCCCTCCCTCTACTCTATTATTTCCATTTGTGAAGGCGGAAATTGTTCTACTTCTTCCTGAGCGAGTTCCTGAAAGCATTGTGGAACGGATGTTCTTTATGGCGGTTCCAGAACTGGGACGGGATAAATCCATCTATTTCAATGGTTATAACGGGAAATGGTGCCACCGCTTCGCGGATTGGCTGCCTATGCACGCCGGTATGCCGTAAAACAGGATTCACAATCAGGGAAACTGTGGTTGGGGTATCGTGTGGTTTGCAACAAACCCAAACAGCGGTGGGTTCTTCTTCAAAAACCAGGCCCATAAGCGGCGAATGATCCGCGCGTACTCAGTTCTCAGAGCATTGCCAAAGGAAATAACAGAAATCGAACAGGCTTATGTCCCCGCTCCCGGGGACTATATTCATTGTCGGTGGAACAATGCTGCTTCCAATGTGAATTTCAGCCACGTTGGTATTGTTTCTTCCGTATCAGATAACACGCTTACAACCGTGGAAGGGAATTGCGGAGGAAAAGTAGCCAGCCGGACATATCATGATCCGGATGAAAAACTTTTTCTTTCCAATGAAACAAAGGCTGTTTCCTGCGTGTTATAATAAGGGAAAGGAGCGGGAGAAGATGAAAAAGTTTTTATTTTTGCTGATCCTGCTGGTGACGGCGCTCCCCGCTAGCGGCTGGGCGGAGGAGGAGCGCGCGGCGCTGTTTCCAGCCTGGGGCGAGAATGACAAAATGGGGTATATCAACCGGGCGGGGGAATGGGTGATCCCGCCGCGGTTTGACGGTGCGGGGGATTTCCGGGGCGATTACGCGGCGGTGTCCATATACCCGGAGGATTTTGACCCGGAGATCGGCGACCCATGGGAATTGGACTGCCAGGGCGTCATCGACCGGGAGGGAAGCTTCGTGCTGCCGCCAGCTTACAGCCTGGCCGCGGGACAAAGCGGCGATTATTTCGGGGGCAAGGATACGGGCGTTTGGCTGGTGTACCGCAGGGCAGATTATGCGTTGGGCGTGGACGAGGAAGGGGAGGAAACCCTGATCCGAACGCCTGAATACGGCTTTTTCGATGTTCCTTCCGGCTGCTTTTCCGGGCTGAAATGGGAGAATGTGTGGCATTGGTGCTCGGACAGCCGCCTGATTCCCGTCATGAACGAGGAGGGGGCCGGGTACGCGGACCGGACCACTGGGGAAATGGTGATCCCCTGTCAGTACTTTTCCGTTGACCCTTCCAACTTCTATGAGGGCGTGGCGTCCGTGGCCTATGTGGATGAGGACTGGAACCCGCTGGATTTTTTCCTGATCGACGAAACCGGCGCGGAAATCCCGCTTCCGGAGGGGATTCATGCCCTGTACGCTTCCTCCGCCTCCGAGGGCCGGATCGTGGTGCAGGATGAAAAGGAACTGCTGGGCTATGCGGACCTGGCGGGGAATGTAGTGGTCCCGCCCCAATTCCTGCGGGCCAACGATTTTCAGGATGGCTATGCCAGCGTGCTGTTCCCGGAGGGGGACTGGGGTTTTATTGACAGGGGCGGAAAAATTGCAAGCAGAGGAATGATATGTGACGATGACTGGTGGGGGCCAGATTACGCCAACGGCGCGGCCGTCGCGCAAACAGGCGAGGATAACTATACCGCGTATACTGTGACGGGGGAAACGCTGTTTTCCCTGTCCCGCACCGCGCTAAACTTCAAGCTGCTTCCGCCCATGAAAAACGGCCTGTGCTGGTTCAGAGAGTATTCTTCCTCCACCGGTTCCCGCTGGGGATTGGTGGATTTGCAGGGGAATGTGGTCAGCGAAGCCCAATGGAAGCTGGGAGATTTTGAACCGGCGGATTTCCCCGAAGGCCTGCAGTTGGTCATGGTAGGCGGAAAATGGGGCTTCATCGACGAAACCGGCGAAATCGTCCTCCCTTTGATGTATGACAGGGCGTATAACTTTGAAAACGGCCTGGCCTGGGTGTGCTTGGGCGATCGCTGCGGGTACATCGACCACGGGGGCGATTGGGTGTTTTCCTGGAATGCGGAGGAAGAAGAATGAAGCGATATTGGGGATTGTTCTTGCTGATGACGCTGTGCATGCTGCCGCTGTGCGGGCAGGGGGAGGAAACGGCAAATCAGGATTATTACAGCTTGTTTCAGGCCGCGAAGGAAGCCGGGGACGAGGAAGCTATGGCGGCCATTCGGGCGGCGATTCCCCAGCGGCTGCATCCGCTGTGGGACAGGGAAACGGACCTGTGCGGCTATATCAACTGCCTGGGAGAATGGGTGATCCCGCCGCAGTTTGAAAGCGTGGACAATTTCCGGGGCCATTATGCCGCGGTCTGCGCAGCGTACGATGAAACCGTCGAGGAGGAAGAGGGCTACGGTTGGGGCATCATCGACAGAGCAGGAAAATGGGTGGTGGAGCCCCGCTACTTTGTGGATGGGGGCTACGACGGCTGGTACAACGGCGGGCTGGATATGGGGTACTACCAGATTTGGGAATATGCAGATGATGAAGACGAGGAACCGAAATTCGGCTTTTTCGACGTGCCCTCCGGGTACTTTTCCGGGGTGATTTACGACGAGGAATTGACCTTTTGGAACGGGTCCCGGCTGGTTCCCGTTTCCCTGAACGGGCGGGCATGCTATGTGGACCGGGGCACCGGAGAGGTGGCCTTTTATCTGCCCGATGGGCTGTCAACCGATCCCATGAACCGGGTGGCCAGCGAATTTGTGGATGGCTTTGCCAAGGTGTACCTGGATGACGCGGATTGGGATTTGCGGGCGCATTGGAATCACCAGGCGGCGTGCATTATCAATGACCGGGGCGAAGTGCTGGATCTGTCCGGGATCGTGTTTTATGACCCGGATAACGGCATGTTCGCTGATGATTCAGAGGATGGCATTTCCTCCGATATTACGCCCGGCGGCCTGCTGATGGCCCGGGACAGGGAAACGGGGCTGTATGGCTATTATGATCTGAACGCCCTGGATTGGCGGGTGCCGCCCCGGTATTCCGAAGCGGATGATTTTTCCTACAGCGGCTATGCCTGCGTTCAGCTCGGGGAAGGAAGCTTCGGCCATATCGATACCCAGGGGAATCTGCTGGCAAGCGGCTTTTCGGAATGGTATCACTTTCTGGAGGATTACGCCTATCTGAAGGAGGCCAACATCCTGATCAACGCCGCCGGGGAAACGGTGATCGCCTTCCCAGCTGAGTGTGGGCTGATGGCGCAGTGGGACGATGAAATGCGCGAAGGGTACGATTATTACGTGTCCCCGGAGGGGCTGATGGAGGTTTACGATGAAACCGTTCAGGGCTACGGCGTGATGAACCTGAAGGGCGAATGGGTGCTGCCGCCGGAGGATAACCAATACCTGTACGGGGGAGAAGAAATTTTCTCCGAGGAGGGCTGGCGCTTCTTTTCGGAGGGCCTGCAGGCGATTAGCCGCACCCTGGGCATAGCGGATTACCGAACGATTACGATGAAGGACGGAACGACCCGGCAGGAACCCCTCTACAAACGGGGGATCGGCTACATCAATACCAAGGGCGAAGTGGTGATCGATTTCCTGTACGATGACGCTGGCGCGTTCCTGGACGGCCTGGCCCTTGTGGAGCGGGACGGGCGATACGGCTATGTGGACCGGTTCGGGCATGAAATTGGTTTCCAGACAGAAGAGTGAACGGGTAGACAAATGGGGAGCAATATAAGAGTACAGAGTTCAGAGTACAG
>JAUNMW010000018.1 GCA_030537395.1 Clostridia bacterium
GCCAGGTCAGCCAGCATCTTGCGGTTGACTTCGATGTTCTTCTTCTTCAGGCCGTTGATGAACGTGGAATAGCTCATGCCGCTCAGGCGGGCAGCAGCGTTGATACGGATGATCCACAGGCGGCGGAAATCGCGCTTGCGCATTTTACGGCCTGCATAGGCGTAGCGCAGGGAACGGCGCACCTGTTCGCTGGCGGTACGGTACTGCTTGGATTTCGATCCCCAATAACCCTTCGCCAGCTTCAATACCTTGCGGCGTTTCTTATGGGCGTTCACAGCCCTCTTAATACGTGCCATAGTTTATGTTCCTCCTTCGGTTGGCGATGGCTTATTTGTAGGGAATCAGCTTGCGGATGGTAGCGGCTTCCGCATTGTTCTGCAGGGTGCCGCCCATGCGCAGATGACGGATGCGCTTGGTGGTCTTTTTGTTCAGGATATGGTTGGCGTTCATCTTCTTGTGCTTGACCTTGCCAGTCTTGGTCAGGCTAAAGCGCTTGGCGGCGCCGCGATGGGTCTTTTGCTTGGGCATGGAAAAGTTCCTCCTTCCGGAAAATGTGATTATGCCTGTGGGGCTTCCTGCTTGGCCGCTTTGGCGGCCTTGTCAGCCTTGCTGGCTTTTTCCGCTTTAGGCGCAAGGATCATGAGCATATTGCGCCCTTCAATCATGGGACGGCGTTCGACGGTGCAAACGTCTTTCACGCGCTCTGCGAAATCCTGCATCACCTTCATGCCGATATCGGAATGGGCAATCTGGCGGCCGCGGAAACGAATGCTGACCTTCACCTTGTCGCCGCCTTCCAGGAATTTCACGGCGTTCTTGGCTTTCACGGCCAAATCGTTTTCTTCGATCGTGACAGAGAGCTGCACTTCCTTCAGAGAAACGATGCGTTCCTTCTGATTTTTGCGCATTTCCCTTTCGCGCTTGGACTGCTCGTAGCGATGCTTGTCATAGTCCATCAGCTTGCAGACAGGCGGCGTGGCGGTAGGCACGATTTTGACCAGGTCCAGTTCGGCTTCTTCGGCCAATTCCAGCGCCTTACGGGTGGGCATGATGCCCAGCTGCGCTCCGTCCGCGCCGATCAGGCGCACTTCACGATCCCGGATTTCTTCATTGATGAGCAATTCAGCTGCTATGGTCGATACACCTCCCAATCGGTAAAGCCAATGAAAAATTGGCGGGTGAAACCACCCGCCAATGCATACTCATACCAATAAGGATGCCATCGACCCGCGCAAAACTTACTTCGCGTCGGAGAGAAGCGGGCAGCTTCTGCTTGAAACATTAATATTATAGCAGAGATTTGGAATTTGTCAACACCTTTTTTCAACGAAAAACAGTTTTTCAGAGAAAAAAGAGCATCCGAAGGACCGAATAAGAGTACAGAGTTCAGATTGAATAGTCTGTGCTTTTATTCACAAAATGGAGCAATTAGATAACATAAAAGTATATCATCTGTTCTCCGCACTCTGTACTCTAAAATCTCAACTCTCAACTCCCAACACTTAACTCTTAACTCTCAACGCGTCACTCTCAGCTCTCAACTCTTTTTGTTCGCCTCGCCTCACAGAATCAGATCCTCCACCACATCGTCCAGCACGGCCATGACGGTGGGCTTGCCTTTGTCTGCCAGGTCCTGGCAGGGCAGTTCATCAGAAAGCATGGAGGTCATGAGGCCGCCGTGCTGCAAAACGGTAAAGGCGCGGGAGGCGGTGATGCGGGCAGCAGCAGCCACATAGGTGCCGGTGGAGCCCGATTTATTGAAGTATACGCATTTAACGCCCTTGCCGGCCCGGCCCTGAACATCAAACATGGCGCCCATCAGGCGTTTGGCGTAGCCCCGCTCGGTAAACAGCAGAATCTGATCGGATACGGTAATGGGACAGGCCAGAATCACCTGATCATCCTCATCCAGCTTCATGCCCTTTACGCCGGCGGAAACGCGGCCCATTTCGGGCACGGTATCCAACGGGAAGCGGATGCTCATGCCCTTCCGGCTGATCATGAGCACGTCGGCCCCCTCCTCGGCGGGAACCACCGATACCAGGGAATCTCCGTTTTTCAGATTGACGGCGGCAAACTTGGAGCGCCGCACGTCGTATTCCCCAGCGCTGGTGCGCTTCACCTGGCCCTGCCTGGTAAAGAACAGCAGATCGCCCATGCCGTTCAGGCTTCCCGGGATCATCAGCAGCAGGGACACGCATTCTTCCCCGTTTTCCAACCCGGCCAGCACGGAGGAAAGCCCGCCGCCCCGTTCCCGGGGCTTGGTGGTTTCAGTCAGGGTTCCCACGGACAGGGGATAGCAGTTGCCCAGGTTCGTAAAGAAATACAGGGTATGATCCGTCTGCGTATGGAACAGATACCGGTTCCTGTCGCTTTCCTTTTCCGGCATATCCAGCTTTTCAAAATACCGGGGCGCCATGCGGCGCAGCTGTCCGCCGCGGGTCAGGAACACCACGGCTTCCTCCGGCAGGGGCCCTTCCTCCTCGATGGGAGCGGCCTCCTCCGGCTCCTCCTGCACGATCTGGGTCCGGCGTTCATCCCCGAATTGCTCGGCGATTTCCCGCAGTTCCTTCTTGATCAGGTTCAGCAGCTTCTTTTCGCTCTTGAGAATGCCCTCCAGCGTATCGATCAACTTGAGAATATCGGCGTATTCCTTCCGCAGCGCTTCAATTTCCAGGCCGGTCAGGCGCTGCAGGCGCAGGTCCAGAATGGCCTGAGCCTGCACGTCGGTAAACCCGAAGCGGTCCATCAAGCGCTGTTTGGCTTCCTTGCCGTTTTTGCTGGCCCGGATCAGAGCGATCACTTCGTCCAGATTATCCACGGCAATGATCAGGCCCTCCAATATGTGGGCCCTTGCCTTGGCCTGCTCCAATTCATATCGGGTGCGGCGAGTGACCACTTCTTTCTGGTGACGGATAAAGTGACCGATCACCGTTTTCAGGCCCATCTGCACCGGCTTGCCCTCCGCCACGGCCACCATATTCACGCCGAATGTGACTTGCAGATCGCTGTATTTATACAGGTAGGCCAGCACCTTTTGGGGATTGGCTTCCTTTTTCAGCTCGATCACGGCCCGCATGCCGGTGCGGTCGCTTTCATCCCGAATATCGTGGATGCAGCCCAGCTGCGCTTTCTTTTCTTCAGAAAGCTTCAGGATTTTTTCCAGCATGGCCGCCTTGGCCACGCCGTAGGGAATTTCGTGGATCACCAGCAGCGTGCGGCCTGCGGGGCCGGGCTCCAAGGTCACCTTGGCGCGGACGGTCAGCTTGCCCCGTCCCGTTTCATAAGCGGCTCGGATTTCCGGGGTATCCAGTAAAATGCCGCCGGTGGGAAAATCCGGCCCCGGCACGGCTTTCATAAGCTCGGACAGGGTCACATCCTCGTTGTCGATCTGCATACAGACGGCGTCCGTCACTTCCCGCAGGTTGTGAGGCGGAATGTTGGTGGCCAGACCCACGGCGATGCCGCTGGCGCCATTGACCAAAAGGTTCGGGAACCGGGCGGGCAAAAGGTCCGGTTCCTTTAAGGTGTCGTCAAAATTCAGCCGGAAGGGCACCGTGTCCTTTTCGATGTCCCGCAGCATTTGCAGGGCCAGGGGGGCCATCCTGGCTTCGGTATATCGCATGGCGGCGGCGCTGTCGCCGTCGATGGAGCCGAAATTGCCATGGCCATCCACCATCACGCCGCGCAGGGAATAAGGCTGCGCCATACGGGTCAGGGCATCGTACACGCTGGTGTCTCCATGAGGATGATATTTACCCAGGCAATCGCCCACGATGCGGGCACATTTGCGGTGTGGCTTATCCGGGGTGAGGCCCAGTTCGTGCATGGTAAACAGGATGCGGCGCTTAAGCCGTCCTCCACCCGGGGAATGGCGCGCTCCAAAATCACGTATTCCGCGTAAGGCATCATGCTTTGGTGCAGCACGTCCTCCAGCGGGGTTTGAATAATATCAGGGGCAATGGGTTCAGGGGGCTTTTTTGCCATGAAAACTTCCTCCAAGATCAGCAAAAGTGCGTTTCTATCTCATCAAATGATTTATGGCTGAAGGGGCGAATCGCAGTAACGGCAGGAGCCGCCATTGCCGGAAACGCTGTTCCGCGCGCCGCAGCCCGGGCAATAGACCACGTTCACCTGGGGCTGCTGATGATGGAACACAATGCGCCGGGCCTGATGATCCAGATAGCCGTTAAAATATCCCCGGCGGCACATTTCCTGAACGTTGGCCGCGGCGGTTTCCACGGGAATATTCAGAACTTGGGCCATTTTATCAATGGAATGCTCGGGCTGCTTGGCCAAAACGGCGCAGTAAAGTCGAAAATCCCGCACCAGGGCTTTAGTTTTCCGACATTTTATGATCAGCAGGAAATTCAACGCGGCCATTCCGATGCACACGAACGGCATCACTTTGTCCACCGTCTCCGGCGCGTTTGCGCTGATCAGATCAGACATGCCAACGATGCCCATCATGGCCCACAAGACCATCCAAAACCAGGCGAAAGCGCTGCCGAAGCGGGCGATCCAGATATCCAGAATGGTACGGTTCCCATTGCTGCCGCTGTTTGTCACGGCGATCCCTCCCTGCTGTTATGACGGGTTTTCCTGGGTGTTCACCTTGATTTTTTCGTCAAAGTGATCCGCTTTGTTGAATTCCGCGTGCTCGATGATGTATTCCCGGCGGGGCTCCACCTTATCGCCCATCAGCACGGTGATCAGGGAATCGGCTTCCGCCGCGTCCTCGATGGTCACCTGCATGAGCTTGCGGTGCTCCGGGTCCATGGTGGTTTCCCAAAGCTGCTCCGGGTTCATTTCGCCCAGACCCTTGTAGCGCTGGAGCGTATAGCCTTTCAGCCCGGTGGTCACCTTTTTCAGCTCCCGGTCATCGTAGGCGTACTGGATGCCGTTGTTTTTCTTGACGGCGTACAGCGGCGGCATGCCGATATACACATGGCCGTCGGCCACCAGATCCCGCATATAGCGGAAGAAGAAGGTGAGCAGGATGGAGCGGATATGGGCCCCGTCCTGATCGGCGTCGGCCAGAATGATCACTTTGTAGTATTTTAAGGAAGAAAGATCAAAGTCTTCGGCAATGCCCGTGCCCAGGGCGGTAATGATGGAGCGGAATTCATCGTTGGCCAGCACCTGGTCCAGCCGTTTTTTTTCGGCGTTCAGAGGCTTGCCTCGCAGGGGCAATATGGCCTGGAAACGCCGATCCCTCCCTTGCTTGGCGCTGCCGCCGGCACTGTCGCCCTCTACGATAAACAGTTCGTTGTCCACCGCTTTGCGGCCCGTGCAGGCGCTGAGCTTGCCCACCAGCGGCGCGGCTTCCAATTGGGATTTGGCGCGGGCTACGTCCCGGGCCTTGCGGGTGGCCTCCCGCACGCGGGCGCTTTTGACCGCTTTTTCAATGATCTTTTGGGCCAAGTCCTGATTCTTCAGGTTTTCCAGGAACTCATACAGCTTTTCGGTCACGATGGCTTCCACGGCGGGGCGCACTTCCGTGTTGCCCAGGCGGCCCTTGGTCTGCCCCTCGAACTGGGGATTTTTCACCATGGTGGTGAGCACCACCGTGATGCCCTCCCGGAAATCCTCGCCCGCCAAGTTATTATCCTTTTCCTTCAGGGCCCCGATCTTCCGGGCATAATCGTTCAGCGCCTTGGTCAGCGCCGCCCGAAAGCCCGTTTCATGGGTGCCGCCCTCGCCGGTGGGAATGTTGTTCACATAGGAAAACACGGATTCCGTGTAGCTGTCCGTATACTGGATAGCGGCGGCGCAGATCACATCGTCCCGCCTGCCCTCAAAATAGATAGGCTCCTCATGCAGGGGCGTTTTATCCCGGTTCAGAAATTTTACATAATCAATGACGCCGCCCGCGAAGCAGTATTCCGCTTCGCTTTTTCCCTCTTCCTTCGTCCGCTCGTCGGTGAAGGTAATTTTCAGTCCCCGGTTCAGATACGCCAATTCCCGCAGGCGGCGGCGCACGGTATCGCCGTTAAAAGATGTTTCCTCAAATATGGTATCGTCCGGCAGGAAGCGGATCAGGCTGCCCCGCTTGCGGGTATTGCCCACCTTTTCCAGTTCTGTTACCGGGTGCCCTGCCATGATTTTTTTCTGTTTGTTATCGTAATAGCTTTCATACCGCTGGGTATAGTGGCTCCAGTCCCGGAAAATATCCACCGTCAGCCATTTGGACAGGGCGTTTACCACGCTGGCCCCCACCCCGTGCAGACCGCCGGAATAGGCGTAGTTATCGTTGCCGAATTTGCCGCCTGCGTGCAGGCGGGTAAAAATCACCTGTACGCCGGGAATGCCCAGCTCCGGGTGATTGTCCACCGGCATGCCGCGTCCATTGTCCCACACGGAGGCGGAGCCGTCCTTGTGCAGCGTTACGGCCACTTCCGTGGCGAAGCCGCCCATGGCCTCGTCAATGGCGTTATCCACAATTTCCCATAATAAATGATGCAGGCCCCGGCTGCCGGTGGAGCCGATATACATACCGGGCCGCATCCGCACGGCGTCCAGCCCCTCCAGGACTTTAATACTGCCCGCGTCATATTTCTGTGCCATAGAACACCTCTATCATCCATCTGTTGTCCCGGGCCCGGCGGAAATCCGCATAAGCACCGTACTGTATAGTATACCACAAAATATGGAACATTGCAAAAGATTCCTACACAATTTCTGCTTTTCACGCAAATAACGCCCCAAAACAAACGGATTTGGAGCGTTTTTTTGAATGAAAGGCTGATTTTCATCTGTTATCGTTTGCCCTTTTGAGCGGCGGGCATCAGGATGGAGAGCTCAAACCAGCCGTCCCGGGTGCCCACGGATGCGGCGCCGCCGTGCTTTTCCACCGTGGATTTGATGCTCTTGACGCCGTAGCCGTGAAGCGCTTTTTCTTTTTTTGTGGTCTGAGGGAGCCCTTCGTGCATCACAGGCTCGTCCTTATAGCGGTTGCGCAGGATGATGCTCACAAACTGACGCTGCATGGAAACGGAAAGATGAATCAGCCTTTCCTCCGGGTTTTCGATTTTCATCACGCTCTCGATGGCGTTATCCAGCGCGTTGCCGAAGATGGCGCTCATATCCATGACGGACAGAAAATCCAGGGCGTGGCCGTCCGCCACGCAGGTAAAGGAAATATGGTTGGCGTAGCATTGCTGGCTTTTGCCTGTGAGGATGGTATCCAGCACCTCATTGCCCGTTTTATTCTGGGCCTCGTAAGTGCTGATCTCGCTTTCCACCTGATCCAGGTATTCCAGCTTTTTTTCATTGCCCAGTTCAGATCGCAGCAGCGCGATTTGGTGCTTCATATCGTGATACTTTTGGTTCACGATGCTGATGGAATCCTGCATGGCCCGGTAGTTCCGGTACTGGGTATCCAGCACGCTCTGCAAAGCATGCCGTTCATTTTGCGTGTAGACTTCGCAAAGCTGCAAATGAACGGCGAACAGAATGGCCACGCCGCCAAAGTAGGTGAGCGAACGAATGGAGTAAATCTCGGCGTCCCGGGCGGCGGTAAAGGGAACCCCCTGAAAAGCGTAGCTTAAGCTGGAAAGCACATAGGTGGCCAGCGCAATCACCAGCACCCCTGCCGCGGCGATGGGCGTTACGTTCATTTCCTGATCCACCTTCAGGTTCCAGCGCTCCGCCGTATAGATTACCGCAATGGAGAATACGGCGATCAGCGCCATGAACAGGCATTCCCCGCCGAAGCCCGCCATGCCGGGAATTTTGGAAAAATTAAAGCTGTAAAACTGCCATCCGAGGGACACGAAAAACGCGCCGAGGATAAACGCCCGGGCGCAGTAATACACCTTGTTGCAAAAACTGCCAGAGGTAAACATCAGGAAGGGAACCAGGGTCCACAGGGCGAACAGGCTGTTGGCAATATTGAAATAAGGCCCCGTTCTGTCCGCCACGAAGGTGATATATAGGGTGGTCTGGATGAGCAGGATCACGGCGCTGATGAAAGCGATCAAGGGGCCCTTTGCCTTTTTGGGCAGGAACGCGATGAAAAACATATAGCTGATCCAATGAAACAGGCTTGTCCACAGCCCGGGCACATTTCTGATCTCGTTCATTCATGCTCTCCTTGACATGTAAGCGTTCAAGGCTTCCATAAAGGGCTTTTTCCTGCTGCGTGAAATCTGCACCGGTTTCCCCGCCACCAAAGCGTCGTCCCCCTCAATGGCGTCCACATACTTTAAATTCACCAGGAAGCATTTGTTACAGCGAAAAAAGTGTTCGCCGCTCAGTTCCTCCTCTACCTCTTTCATGGTGCCAACAGCGCCAAAATCCCCGTCCCGGGTGTGATAAATCAGGCTATGTCCGTTGATTTCCACATATTGAATCGCGTTTTCATTGACCTTGTAGGCAGAATATTTATTGGAAATGACAATAAACTTTTCTTCATCCCGCTTTACTTTCGCCAGCGCCCTTTCCATCGTTTTGGAAAAGGCGTAATAATTGATGGGCTTGAGCACATAATCCAGCGCGTTGACCTCATAGCCCGAAATGGCGTATTGGGCGGTGTTGGTGACGAAAATGATGATCACTTCTTCATCCTTTTTCCGGATTTCCCGGGCCGCCTGCATGCCGTTCATAAACCGCATCAGAATATCCATGAAAATGATATCGTACTCCGCCCGGTAATCCTGCGCGATCTCGTCGCCGTCCGCAAAGGTTTTAACGTCTATTTCTTCGCCGTTTTCGCGGGCATACTGCTCCAAATACGCTTTAAGCTCCTGGCGGTAGGATGCATCATCCTCCACAAGCGCGATCCTGATCATGCTTTTTCCTCCCGGGAAAGGATTTCTTGGGTGAAAAGGTATTTGGCGGACTCAGTTGAATAAGCCTTTCAAGTCACTTCGCTTAAGAGTAAAGAGAACAGAGTGCAGAGTACAGATTATTAAGTGAATACAAGGAATATAGCCTTTTTATGACTATTCAATCTGTACTCTGCACTCTATACTCCGTTCTCTCCTTGGCTGCTCAAAGGGCCATAAAGTTACTTCACTGTTTTGATTCTCAGCATCCATATTCCGCTGCCCCGCACCGGGAAGGTAATCACGCCGTCCTTGAGGGAAACGGGCGTTTCCCTGCCGGATTCGCTCAGGTCCGTCAGGCAGGCAGATTCAGCGGGCACATTCAGCCGCAGCACGCCTGTACCGGCGATTCCCGCGGTTTCGTAGCCTCGGATCAGCAGCGCACCGCTTTCCATCTGCACAGAGGTCACGGCCACACTGCCGCTTACCAGCTCCGCCAAACCACAGCAGGCGGGCAATATGCCTTCATGCAGGCTGGAGGGCTGATACAGCAGGCGATGATTCACAGCGTCTGCAAGCTCCTGCTCCTCCTGAGCGTCGTCCGCACCGCAGCCCAGCCACAGGGTGATATGGTGAATGCCGCGTTCAGGATAGGGGTCCGGATAAGTCGCGCTGTTGATCAGGGTCAGCGTCAGGGAATCCATATCTCCTCGGAAGCCGTATTTGGAATCGCTGGTGAGGATCAGCGCCGCTCCATCCTCCCGGATAGCCGCTCCGGCAGTGCCCGGCACATCGTTGGCAAAGGGACCCCGCAGGATGGAACCGGCAGGGATCAGATACCGGAAACGGCCCGTGAGCTTTTGAGCGGGCGCCTTCCAAACGAGCACGGGCACAGTGTCGCCGCCCTGCTCCTGCCAATCGATCTTTAAAGCAGCCTCCAGCATCCGGCTGCCCGCCTCCAGGGAATAAGTGACCTCCGCCGTGGAAGGAACGCGGCAGCCGCCCGGGATCTGGTATACCGCCTTTGCCCGGCTGCGCAGCGCGCCCTGCTCCTCAACGGTCAATTCCGCGCAATGATCCACGGGGATTTCCCGGATGGTCCGTCCAACGTTCCAGGCATTGGAGGAACGCCTCTCCGTATCCAGCCAGGAAAGGCCCGCGGTGCATCCCGCCTTGATCATTTCTTCGCCGCTTCTCAGATCGGTCAGGCTTTTCAGCCGTCCCGTCCCGCCGTCGATCACCGCGCGGATCAGGCCGTTGTCCAGCACCGCGTCATCGTAGAAACGGGAAACCTGCTCTCTGGCGCTTTGCAGATATACGGGATACGTTTCCGCATCCCTCTGCCGCAGCACCAGGGTGGCGCAGCCAAGGGCCGGAACCTCCGCCTGGGCCAGGATGCGGAAATAGCGGTGATCCCAATAGCGCTGAAGACTTGTATCCACCAATTGACAGGGCACCTCATTTCCCTGGGCGTCCTGCATATGAACGCGCCTCAAATCGCCGGTGTAATCCCAAACCGTCAATTCCACAATACCCTTTCTGGCATGGGGCAGGGTGTTGAACACATGGAAAACGCGCAGCAATCCGCTTCCCCGCTCCGCTGCGGGAACGCCGGAAAAATGCTCGATGCCGTATCCCACCCCAGCCCCCTCGGACTGGGTGTCAAACAGCACGGCGGAGGCCTTTTCCCAAGGCTTCATATCCGCAAGCACCGGCATGCCGGCGGTATGGATGGCCTGGGCCAGAGCCTGCATCGCCTTTTCGGATTGGGTGTTGGTCACCGCCGCCGCGCCTTGGAACAAGCCCATCGCATGCTCCCGGGAATCCTGCACGCAGGAACCGGTCAGGATATCATGGAAATGGGTAAACAGCACATCCCGCCAGGCTTCCTCCATTTGCTTTTTCGCCATGCGGAAATCAGTGCTCTGCTCCGCAAGAGCGGCCAGCGCTTCCGTATCGTAGAAGGCTGCTTCCGCCCGGCGGTTGCCCCGCTTGATGCGGCTTTGGGTGGTATAGCAGCCCGGCGCGAAGAAATTCATTTCTTCGGACACGACGGGCGTTTTGTCCCGGATCTTTTCCGCTTCCCGGAAATAATCCCTCAGCCCCCCGAAGGTGATCGTGGGATAAATGGGCCAGGCGCGCATATCCAAAGCCCGTTCGATGTCCCGTCGGGTGGGGCCGCCGCCGTGATCGCCCACGCCGTACACCACCATGCCCACCTTCAGCCCGGAGGACAGGCGCACCACTTCCATGAGACCGGAGGCCATCTGCGGCGTGATGGCGGAATTGTACCAATTGGCTTCCCGCAGGCACAGAATCTCCCGGCCGGAGGGCGCCTGGTAACGGTACAGCAGTTCCTCCCGGGCATTGCCCCGGCAATGATACATATACTTGACCCCGCCGAAGGTATCGATTTCCGGAACGGTAATGGCATGGCCGAAGGTATCCGGCACGAAATCAACGTCGAAATCCTTTACGCCCCACACCTCCCGCAAATAATGGCGGGTATACGCAATATGCCGCAGCAGTGATTCGCCGGAGGGCATGTTTTTGTCTGTTTCCACCCAATTGGTGGCCACTACCTGCCAGCGGCCCTCATTGATGTATTTTTTCATCCGGGCCATCAGTTCGGGGTCATATTGCTCCACGATCCGGTACACGGAGGCCTGGGATTGGGAAAAGGTGAAATCCGGGTATTCATCCATGATATTGCACATGGTACGGAAGGTAGCCAGGGTGGCGGCCACCGTTTCCTGATAGCTCCACATCCAGTTCATATCAATGTGGGCGTGGCCCGTCAGAATCAACCGGTAGGATTTGGCCAGATCCCCCATGGGGGCCAGGATGCCCTCCGCCTGAGCGCAGGCTTCATCCGTCAGTACGCCATGCTTTTGCAGCTCGGTCTGCAGGTATTCCAGCGCCGCGTTCAGTTCCTCGGAAAAAGCGTTTTCATTGGCTTCGCTCACATGCAGCGCGTATTCCAGCTCCGCCAGGATGCGGAAGTTCATGCGGCTGGGCGGGGCGATATGGTTCACTTCCGATTCGGGCGTGCCAAACGTGAATTCAAAGCCTGTTTTTTCCCGGTTCCCGCCTATGGCGGTTTTCAGCCTGATGAATTTTTCTGAAAGCGTACTCATTCAAAACATCCTCCGTTTCCTGGCGCATGGCCGGTTGAATTTGTCCGGAATTGAGTCTTATTTCTTTTCTTCGGATTTTTCCGCATCAAACACAAACGCACAGCGGAATCAATACTCTCTTTTTATTTCGCGCTGAAAGCTGCTTTTTCCTGCTGAAATTTGGAAAATATCCGTATCGGAGCCCTGCAATAAAAATCACTTGTCATTTTTGATCTTTTATGGTATACTCTGCATATAAAAGAACGTGATTCAAATAACCGCGCGTCATAAATTATCAGAATGAGGTGGGAGCGTGCTGGACGCAAGAATGGAAAGCCTGCTCATGATTTGTGAAAAGAACAGCTTTACCAAGGCGGCTGAGGCTCTGTCTTTGACCCAACCGGCCATCAGTCATCATGTGCGCTCATTGGAGCAGGAATTGGGCGTACGCCTGTTTTACCGAAGCCGCGGGGAATTGAAGCTGACCGCCGAAGGTGAAATCGTGGCCCGCTATGCCCGCCGCATCAAGGGCATGCACGAAAAAATGCTTCGGGCTTTGCAGGATGCGGAACGGCAGATGACCAGCATCCGCGTCGGGATCACCCACACCGCCGAAAGCAGCCTGATTGCCGAGGTGCTGGCCAAATACTCCACCTCTTCCCCGGGCATTCGATTAACGATCATCACAGATACCATAAAAAATCTTTATGAAATGCTGGACCAATATGAATTGGATCTGGCCATCGTGGAAGGACGGCATCCGGAAGGAGATATGAACGCGCTGCTGCTGGATACGGACTATCTGGTGTGCGTGGTATGCAATGAAAGCCCGCTGGCAAAGAAAAGCATGGTCACGCTTTCGGATATCCGAAAAGAAAAAATGATCCTGCGGCTGCCCGGCTCCGGCACCCAGAATCTTTTCATATCCCATTTGGAAAGCATCGGCATGTCCATTGACGAATTTGATGTGGCCCTGCAGGTGGACAACATCGCCACCATCAAGGATCTGATCCGTAAAAACATGGGCATTTCCATTCTGGCCCGCAGCGCGTGCATGGATGAACTGCGCAAAGGAAAGCTTACCGCCCTGCCCATTGAAAACCTTTCCATGGTGCGGCAAACCAACATTCTTTACCACAAGGATTTTCCCCATCCTGAAATCCTGCAGGCCATCACCAGGCTGTATCGGGAAACAGCGAAAATATATAACTGATTCTCGCAACCGTGCAGCCGTTAAAATGGAAAGAACACTTTACATGAGCGAGAGTTAAGATATGAGAGTTGAGAGTTGAGATTTATATAGTCGAACAAAAATGTCGCCAATTGGCGAACACTATATTATCTCAACTCTCAACTCTTCACTCTTAACTCTGATTGAAAGCGTTTTTCAAACACTCAAACAGATACATTAATTCAAAAGACCATGCCGGGTGATCCCTGCATGGTCTTTTGTATGGTTTAGGCAGCAGACTCAAATTCCTTCCGCGTGCAGCTTCTTGAATCTTTCCGATTTGCTGTCCAGCATGGCGAAGGAGCTTTCCGCGGGAATATCGTTCATGCCGCTTTCCAAATAGTTGCGCAGCACGCCCACAAGCACGAAGGGACGAACAAAGACGCTATGCAGAATGCTCCACAGAATAACAGCCGCCACGATGGCGCACACCAGCATCACGTTTTGAGGATTGCTTAAAATTTCAGGAACCGATTTTTCAAGTTCAATGGCAACTTCTCCAATATCAGCGGTGATTTCCTCAAACAACGCAGGGAACCGGGAAAACAAAGCAAAGAATACGCCGCAGAACGCGCCGCCAATCACAAGCAGCGATAGAAGCCCAATACCAAACACACGGCCCAAATTCTTCATCAATGTTTTTCCGTGCTTAAAAAACAGGACGGCGCCTTCGCAGGTGGCTTTCGCCGCGTTCTGTTCTTCACGATAAAACACCCAGCCCAGGCAGCAATCACACAGATACGCTACCACAGTCTGTATGGCAGCAGAAATGATGCTGGCAATTTGCTCGCCGTTCTTTCCCCCAACGGCTCTGCCTACGCTGTTCATGCCCCTGGAGAGCTGATTGAAAATCCCTCTGATCACGTTGGTAACGGCAAAAAACACAGCCACCGTGGTAAAGCGTCTTTTTACAACAGTTTTGCCTTCCTGAAGCACATTATCCGGCAGTTTTCCTTCCGTTACGCCCTTCGTCATCATGGCGATTTGACCGGCTTTATAGGTGTAGCTCACATACCGCAGAATAAAGATCACCGCAAACAAGCCGATAAGCAAGCCAATTCCCAAGCCAATCAGGCCCCTATCGCTGAATCTTTCCATCAGCAGAAAACCCGCCGCACCCATTACGCCCAGCAGCAAAAAAGCCAGCAGATCATACAGCAGACGATGCAGGGAAAAGGTCATCGTTTTTTTGTAGATATCTTTGTTCGTCATCATCATATCCCCCTTAAGCGTTTTCATATGCAGCAGGCCTGCAATGCCATAAACGGCAAAGGCCGGAGGCACATTACGCTCATGCCTCCGGCTGCGCCTGGAATCACTTTTTAATGTACAGATAATCGCCTGCGTAGATCAGGTTCTTATTCTTGATCTTGGGGTTCCAGGCCATGATCATGGCTTCGGTGGTGTTGAACTTCCGGGCGATCTTGCTCAGGGCGTCGCCCTTTACGATCTGATAAATGATGAATCCTTCCTTGGGAGCGGGCTTCTTGTAGCCGCCGGATACTTCGTTCATTTCTTCCAGGTTCAGTTCTTTATTTTCACTCATGGTTTTTCTCTCCTTTACTTTCTGATGCAGGCTGTCCTGCTGTTTTTTTGTCCGGTTCATCAACCGCCGGACACTCATTGATACGGCGTTCCAGAACAGGTGGCAGAAAAGAATCAAAATTTTTTCGAGTATTTTTATGTCATCCGTTTTCGCTCAGTTGTCCAGCCGCTGGCGGGCAACCAGTTCGGCAAAGTATCCGTTTTTCCGGATCAATTCTTCATAATTCCCCTCCTCGATCACAGCCCCCTGATCCATTACCAAAATACGGTCGCAGTTGCGAATGGTGGACAGGCGGTGAGCGATCACAATACGCGTGCAATGCAGCCGGTCCAGCGCGTCGGACACCTGCTTCTGGGTCTTGTTGTCCAGAGCGCTGGTCGCTTCGTCAAAAATGAGGATCTGGGGCTTGGGGGCAATGGCGCGGGCGATCATCAGCCGCTGCTTCTGCCCGCCGGATATGCCGCCCTGTCCTTCAGAAATAATGGTCTGCATGCCCATGGGCATTTCCCGGATATCCTGGGCAATACCCGCCGTTTCCGCTGCCGCCCAAGCATCATCCAGGGTCAGGTTCGGGGCGGAAATGGTGATGTTGGAAAAGATATCGCCCTGAAATAACTGGCCGTTTTGGATCACCACGCCGATGTGTTTGCGCAGAGACCGGGGATCGATGCTGCTTAAATCATGCCGATCATAGAAGATTGCGCCTCTCTCTGGCTTTTCAAAGCCCAGCAGCAGCCGGACCAGCGTGGATTTTCCGCAGCCCGTACGGCCGACGATGGCCACATACTCCCCCGCCCTGATATTCAGGCTCAGATCATTCAGAATATAAGGCGTGTTTTCTTCATAGCGGAAGGTGACGTGGCTCATTTCAATATGCCCGGTCACCTGATCAACGGGCTTCTTATCCGCGGCCACTTCGGGCTCCGCCTTCAAAATAGGCTCCGCCATTTCCAATACCGGGCGAATGGACGCCACCGAAACAGCGATGCCGGCCAATGCGGAAAAGGCCCCCATGACCCGCCCGTAAGCGGCGGTAAATGCGTAATACTGACTTTCCCCCACGCCCGTGTGAACGGCCAGATAATACAGCGCGATGGTACCCAGCAGGGAAATGGCCGTAGTGATCACGCCGTTCAGCTTGAGAAACATGGGCGGATTGTAATCCAATCTTGCTCCTTTGGCGTAAAGCCGTCCCCATCGGGCAAACACCCGCTTTTCAGAGCCCGAAAGGCGGATTTTCTGAATCCCATTCAGCACAGCGTAGCTCATGCCGGATTCCTCCGCGCTCAGCTTCATGCGCCCGCGGGAAATACCGATCTGGACAAAGGACGCCGCCAGGCTCATCACCACCGTAGCCAGAATAATCAGCAGAGACGGCCAAACCAGCGCCGGAGCGAACCGGAAAATCTGCGTCACATACAGCAGGGACATGAGACTGCTTAAGCCTACGGACAGGAATTCATTGAGCATCATGCCGCAAAGGGAGCTGACGCTGCTGGCCCTGCTGGATAATTCGCCGGAAGAATAATGCCTGAAAAAGCTCACCGGCAGCGACAGGATCCGCATCATCACCGAGGCCTCCACCGCCTGAGAAGTTTTGGTGTTGATCCGCTGCATCAGCAGCGTGCGCACCAGCCCGATCAGCTGGGCCGCGAAGGCGCTGGCAAGCAAAAATACACCCATACCGATCATCAGGTTCATATTGCGGCTTTTCAGGATCGTGCCCGTCATCAGGTTATACACCTGGGGCTCGATCATTCCCACCAACTGCGCCGCCAGCGTCGCAAGAACGATCAAAACCGCGTCCCCGCGGGACATGCTGTTTTTCATGTACAGCAAAAGGTCGGGTATCCCCAGTTTTTTCATAGGCAGGGGCTGATAAAAGCACAGAGCTTCCCGGGCGAACAGCTTGGCGTTTTTCCGGGTGATCCTGATCTTTTTATCCGTCGCCGGGTCCTTGTAATAATAGCCGAACAGCGTTCCCGGAAGCAGGGCGACTGCGATTCCGGTATCCTTCATATAGCCCAACATGGGGCCGTAGGCGTCGCTTTGCCAGCCATCCTCCAGCTCCACGTCCCGGATCATCAGGCCTGCGGGCCGCAGCGCGTATTCCAGCTGCTCGCTCATATCCTGCATGCTGTCCGGGATTTCAACGGGTTTTTGATGATAATATTTCAATATATCGCCGATAGCCTCCGTGGCGATCAGCCGTTCATCCTCCAGTCGGCCCGCGTCCCATTGATCCATCACCGCGTTGGCCATGCGGAAAAAGGAGTCCTCCAATACGTTCTGGTCGCTTTCTTCTCTTTGGCGAATCTGTTCGGTAAACCATCCCATGGCAGGAGTCCTCCTTTCTTACTCGTTTGTTACCAGTTCGGTATAAGCGCCGCCTTTGGCGTACAATTGGTCATGGGTGCCGCGCTCAACGATTCTTCCTTTATCCAGCACGATGATTTCATCGCAGTCCCGAATGGTGGAAAGTCGATGCGCCACCACGATGCAGGAAATGCCCCGATCCTTTACGGCCTTTACCAATTCATATTCCGTTTTGGCGTCCAAAGCGCTGGTGGCTTCGTCCAAAATAATAATGGAGGGATCCTGAGCCAGCACCCGGGCAATTTCGATGCGCTGTCGCTGACCGCCGGACAAATCCTTTCCGTTTTCGGTCAGCCTGGCCTGATACCCGCCGGACCGCTGCAAAATTTCATCGTGAATCTGCGCGTCCCGGGCGGCCAGGATCACTTCAAAATCAGCAATGGATTCATCCCACATGCGGATATTATTGGCAATGGTATCCTCAAACAGCACGATCTCCTGATCCACCATGGCCACGCTGCCGGTAAAAACGCTTCGCTGAATTTGGCTGATGGGCTTTCCGTCAAACAGGATTTCGCCCTCCCAGGGTTGATACAGCCCTGTAATGAGCTTGCTGACGGTGGATTTTCCGCAGCCGCTGGCCCCCACGATCGCCACCAGGCTGCCAGGTTTCAGGTGCATGGAAAAATCCGTCACTGTGGGGTCCCCCAGCCGGGAATAGCCGAAAGTAACGTGCCGGAGTTCCACCTCTCCCTTCAGCTTGGCGTAGTCCTTTTCCTTACAGTCCACGCCGTACCGCAGGGCCGGATCGTCCGGATATTCCATCACGTCTTCCACCCGTTCCATTTCGGTACGCATTTCCTGTATGGTTTGGCCCGCCTCCACCAGCGTCATGGCAGGGTCCATAAAGGAGGTAAGCAGGCCCTGGAACGTAACGATCATACCCAGGGTAAAGCTGCCGGACATAGCCAGGCGCACGCCCAAAAACAGCACCAGATAATTGCTGGCCGTGCCGATGAACTGCGGGATCAGGCCCACCCGGGCATTCAATGTGGCGAACTTGACCTGCTGCGTATTCACCGACGCCTGATACCCGCTCCATTTGCGGAAGAATCCGCCCTCCGCGCCGGAGGCCCTGATGGTTTCCGTCATGCTGATTCCCGCCAGCGTGGCGGAGGCCAGCTTGCCCTCATCCCGCATCTGCACCCGGGTCAGATTGACGCGTTTATTGGACAGATACTGGGCTGTCAGCAGGTTCAGCGCCAGGGAAGCGATGCCCACCAGCGTCATGACTGCGCTGTACCGCAGCATCACCAGCAGATAAAACACCATCATCCCGGTATTCAGCGCCAGGGGAGCCACCGTATCCACCAGCGTGCGGGCAATGGAAGCATTGGTGCCCTGCCGCTGTAAAATATCGCCGGACATGCGCTGAGAAAAAAACGCCATGGGCAGCCTGAGCACCTTCCACATAAAGGAAGCGTTTCCCTCAATCGCCATCTTTCCGTTGATTTTCAGGCTGTAAATTGCCTGGGCCCATTCCACCGCCAATTGGAATGCCGCCAGCACGATCATGGCAATGATGAATGGCAGCAGCCAGGAAGGAGCCAGGCCCGTCAGCAGCCGGTCAAAGAAAATGCGGGACATGACCGGATTGATGACGCCGAAAAGATAAGATATTACGCTGGTGAGCACGATAAAGGCCACGGCAGGGCCGGCGCCCTTCAG
The DNA here is from genome assembly GCA_030537395.1 of Clostridia bacterium. GTDB lineage: Bacteria > Bacillota > Clostridia > Christensenellales > Aristaeellaceae > RUG563. Next base: position 18,706 of record JAUNMW010000018.1, read on the forward strand.
ACGCTTCCGGGCAAAATCAAGGGTGCTTTTGCGCTTCCCGGAGGGTACAAAGCCCTCCCCCGGCGAAAATATGAGCACCAGGCCGGTATAGGCTTCGTCAAACTGCTCCATGGTCAGCTTCACCACGCCACGGGCCGGGTCGTTGATCACAGCCTTTCCGCCCTGAAAGCCATCCAGTACCACAAAATGATTAAAATTCCAATGGACGATACAGGGAAAAGAAGCCTCTTTCTTCAGTTCCTCCACTTCCAGGCGGTAGCCGTGCGCTTCCAGCCCGTAATGCTGAGCGGCCAGAAATACGTTTTTCATATTGGACCCGTCCCGGCTGACCCCGCAGTCCAGGCGCACCTGCTCCAGGGGCACCCATTTCTGATAATAGGCCAGCACCATAGCCAGACAGGCGGCCCCGCATTCCAGGTCCTCCATCTGCATGATCACCGGCACCTTGGCAGCGCCGTTTTTGATGGGCTGCCTGATTTTTTTCTCGAACATTCTTTTTTCCCCCGTCAGTTCCATAAAAAGCTGATGGGCGTTGTGGATTCCAACACCAGCTCCGCATCATATTCGCCGTCCGGCAGGTTCAGGTCATCATGCTCCATCTCCACAATGAAGCTGGCTTCATCCTCCGCATCCACAAAAATGAAGGTGACAGCGCCTTCTTCCGTACCCATCCGCACTTTCATTCCGGGGGCTATAAGGTCTTTTTGGGCAAGAGGAAGCCTGCCGCTGACGATCGTATAGCGTTCCGCTTCGTTTTCGTCAGTCACCTCCAGTTCTTCCAGGGTCAGCCGGATCGGCATGGTGTTTTCCATCACGGCGGTGGAAGCGTACACAATAAATCCCGCCAGCAGGATCACGATGGCGGACAGAATCATCCAAAGCCGCGGGCTGGTCACCCGTAAATAATCGTGCATTTCTTCCGGGGAGGAAATGCGCTCCAGGCTTTTCTTTCTGAACAGCTGGTTGTCCATGTGAATTTGCTCCTTTCCGAAGCCGGATTTCAAAGAATATCAGCAAATCCTATTCTATCATAAAAAAGCCTGAAATCAAATGATAAAATCCTTTTTCTTTTTCCTTCTTTCGCTGAATGTTTTTTCAGCAGCAGATGAAAAGCTTCATTTTTCGATTGGGACTTGCAAGCCGGCTCACGCTGTTTTATAATGGGCTTGCCGTGAATCGGACAAACCATCAGGAAAGAGGGATATACCATGACAGAAAAAGAAGCTCCCCGCAGCAAATGCGGATACTGCATGGGCGGCGAATTGTTGGATGCCTTCGGCATTCCCATCTGCGACCTGTCCGTAAGCAAACTCATTCTGTTCCGGGAGCAGAGCCATCCGGGACGCTGCATCGTGGCTTACAAGGATCACGTCAGCGAAATCGTGGACATCAGCCCGGAGGACCGCGCTGCTTTCATGGAGGATATTGCCCGCGCAGCAAAGGCTATTCACGCCGTATTCCATCCCGATAAACTGAACTATGGCGCCTATGGGGATACCGGCTGCCATCTGCACATCCACCTTGTGCCCAAGTATCGGGACGGCTTTGAGTGGGGCGGTGTGTTCGCCATGAACCCCGGGCAGACCAAGCTGTCTGAGACGGAATACGCAGAGATGATCGAGAAGATCAAAGCCAATCTGTAAAACTTACAGAAAAAGCAGCGGTTTTCAGGTTTTTCTGCGCTGTACATGCCGGTCAGGTTTATAGCGCTGTTTCATCAAGCCATCCGGTTTTTCCGGATGATCATCCAGAGGATCGACCGCTCCAGGCCGATCCTCTTGCTTGTTCTAAAGCCAAATTGTTCTTTGATTGTATTGCGCTTGACAGAAAAAATACAAAACTGTATAATTATGTAAACCGTTGAAAAAGAGGAGTAGTTTCCGATCAGCATGGTCAGAGAGCCGCAGGCGGTGGGATTGCGGTACAGGGCGCGGAAATGAATGGACTTTTGAGGGCAAACCGAACGGGCCGGGGGTCCAAGTAGGGGCGACGGAGCTTTCTCTCCGTTATCAAAGGAGGCCGTATGACGGTACGGCGCAAAGGTGGGCGCGCAAGCGTCAAGCCGGGTGGCACCGCAGGGAATTGAAATTTCAGCCCTGTCCCAGCAAGCAATGATTGCGGGACGGGGTTTTTTATTTGGAAGCGCCGTCCGAAAAAAACGGAGGTGAGCGATTGAAAACAAAGGTTGTAATCCTGGGCGCCGGCCATGTGGGATCCCATGTGGCATGGGCGCTGGCGGCAGGCGGCGTCTGCGATGAAATCGTGCTGGTGGACAAGATTCCGGGAAAGGCGGCGGCGCAGGCCGACGATATTGCGGACAGCGTAAGCTATTCTTCCCATTGTCCTGTGGTACGGGACGGTGCCTACGCCGACTGCGCGGATGCCGATATCACGGTATGCGCCATCGGCAAAGCCCGGGAGCCGGGCCAAACAAGGCTGGATCTGCTGGGCGATTCGGTGCGCATGATCCATGAATTGGCCGGGCAATTGAGCGCCGCGCCTCCCAAGGGCCTGGTGATCAGCATCACCAACCCTTGCGACATCATCGCCGATTGCCTGCGGCGGGCGCTGGGGATGGGCAGGGATCGCTGCTTTGGCACCGGTACGCTGCTGGATACCGCAAGGTTGATCCGCATCCTGAGCGAGCAAACAGGCGCTCCCCGGGCCGATATTCAGGCGATTGCGCTGGGCGAACACGGGGATTCCTCTATGATTCCGTACAGCAATTTAAGAATACAGGGAAAAAAGGCGGAAGAAACGCCGGGCTTTAACGCCGAAAACGCCCTGTACCGCACCCATCAAACCGGCATGGACATCATCAACGGCAAAGGCTCCACGGAGTTCGGCATCGGCCAGGCTGCCGCTCATCTGATCCGTTTGATCCTGAACGATACGGACAGCGTTCTGCCGCTGTCGGTCACATTGCAGGGAGAATACGCCGTTCAGGATATTGCCTGCGGCGTTCCTTGCCGAATCGGAAGAAACGGGATCAAGCAAGTGATTGAACTGCCCCTGACCGAATCCGAGCGCGCAGCGTTTGACGCGAGCATCGCTGTGCTCAAGCAATACACTGAACTGGCAAAGCAATATGAAAGTGAACTGATTTTATAAGGAGGAAATGAAAATGATGAACCGCTTTATCCGTTCCCTGATTTGCCTCGTTTTGTCCTTCCTGCTTGTTTTTTCCGCCGCCTCGGCCCTGGCGGAGCCCATCCGGGTGGCCGTGGTGCAGCCCATGACCCATACTTCCCTGGACCAGATTCGTGACACCATCATCGCCGCGCTGGAAGCAAGCGATATCGATTTTGAAATCGTGACCAAGAACGCGGAGCGAGACACCGCGGCGCTGTCCACCATCCTGGAAAACGTGAAAATGGACGGGGTGGACATTCTGGTTCCCATCGCCACCAACACCGCCCAAAGCGCCAAGGTGATTTTTGAGGACGGCGTCATCCCGGTGGTATTCGCCGCCGTATCCGATCCCGTGGCCGCCGGTCTGACGGGCGACGACAGCTTCTTCATCACCGGCGTATCCAACAATATCCCCGCCGGTGAAATCGTGAAGCTGATCTCCGATTTCCAGCCGGATTATCAGAAAATCGGCTTCCTGTACACCTCCAGCGAAACCAATTCCGTGTCCACCATCAACGCGGCCAAGGCCTATTGCGATCAGAACGGCATCGCCTACGAGGAGGTGTCCATCTCCAATCTGTCCGAGCTGCAAACCGCCGTGGAAACGCTGATCTCCAAGGGTATTGACGCCCTGTATACCGGCAACGACAATTCCATTGCCTCCGCCATGAGCACCTATATCGACGTGGCGTACAGCTACGGCGTCCCGGTGTACTGCGGCGCGGATTCCATGGTGGCGGACGGCGGTTTTGCCACCATCGGCGTGGATTACGTGCAATTGGGCAATCAGGTGGCCGATATCGTCATCCGCCTGGCCAAGGGCGAAATGCCGGAGGATATTCCCTATGAAACGCTGAGCGATTACGCCCGCTTTGTCAACCTCCAGGCGGCGGACACCCTGGGCATGAAAATCAGCGATGAGATCCTGTCCGCCTACCGGGTGCTGGTGGAAGCTGACGGCACCAGCCATTTCGGCGAATAATCTGTTCACCCCGGGGAACGGGATATTCCCGCTCCCCGGGCAGCTTTTCAAAGGAAGGAAGCTCCTATGACCATCATGAACCTGTTGATTTCGGCGCTCAGCCAAGGCATGATCTACGTGCCCATGGCCCTGGGCGTGTTTATTGCCTTCCGGGTGCTCAACATGCCCGATTTGACCATTGACGGCAGCTTTGTGGTGGGCATGTGCGTGTGCGCGGTGGTCACCATTGCGGGATATCCCAGCCTGGCGCTGCTGTGCGGAGCTCTGGCCGGAGCCCTGGCCGGGCTGTGCACAGGGCTTTTGCAAACCAAGCTGCGCATCAATCCCATTCTTTCCGGCATATTGACCATGACGGGCCTTTATACCGTCAATTTTGTGGTGCTGGGGGGCCAATCCAATCTGTATCTGCAAAAAACGGCGCTGAACAGCGCGGGCGCGGAAACCCAGGTGGCTTGCGATACACTGTATAAATCCTTCCGGACCTTTCTGGTGGATGCGACCGGCAACAGGCGGCTGGACGCCAATCTGAGCGCCGTGATACTTACCGGCATGATCGTGATTGCTGTGCTGGCTGCTTTGGCGGTTTTCTTTTACACGCGCCCCGGCATGGCCATCCGCGCCACGGGAGACAATGAGGAAATGGTACGTTCCTCCTCCATCAACGCCGACCGGGCCCGGGTGATCGGTATCATGATTTCCAATGCACTGGTGGCCTTTTCCGGCGCGCTGCTCTGCCAGCAGCAGCGGTATGCCGATTTGAATTTTGGCAGCGGCATGCTGGTGGTGGGGCTGGCCTCGGTGATCATCGGGCAGGTGTTTTTCGGCAAGCGCTCGGTGACCTTGGGGCTGATTTCCGCCATGTTCGGCTCGCTGATTTACCGGGTAATCCTGCAATTTGCCTATAAAATCGATATGCCCAGCTACGCTGTCAAGCTGCTGTCCGCTCTGATCGTGGTGATTGCCCTGACCCTGCCGCTGATCCGTCGGGCAATCCGGGAACGGCGGGCGGAAAAGGAGGACGCGGTATGAGCGAGCTGATTCTGAGCGGTCTGAAAAAGACGTTTGAAAAAGGAACGCCCAACGCGAAGCTGGCGCTGGATGATTTATCCCTGAAGACGGCCCCGGGAGACTTCATTACCATACTGGGTTCCAACGGCGCTGGAAAATCCACGCTGTTCAACGCGATCCTTGGTAAATTCCGGCTTGACAGGGGAAAAATCATCCTGGGCGGCACGGACATCACCAGGCAAAAGGATTACCAGCGGGCACTGAACATTGGCTGCCTGTTCCAGGACCCCATGCGCGGCACAGCTCCGCACATGACCATTGAAGAAAACCTGGCCCTTGCCTACACCCGCAAGGCCAGCCGATCCTTTTTTGCCGTGAATCGGCGGGACAGCGCTTATTTTCGGGATCTTCTTTCCTCCCTGAACCTGGGCTTGGAAGACCGTATGGGAACCCAGATGGGCCTGCTCTCCGGCGGTCAGCGCCAGGCCGCCGCGCTCCTGATGGCAACCATTGCCGAGCCCCAGCTGCTTCTGCTGGATGAGCACACGGCGGCTCTGGACCCCGGCACCGCGGAAAAGGTGCTGGCCTTGACCCGGCAGCTGGTACAAGAAAAGCATTTGACCTGCTTGATGATTACCCACAACATGCAGGCCGCGCTTCAAATGGGGAACCGCACCATCGTGATGGATCGAGGAAAAATCGCTCTGGATATTTCCGGTGAAGCCAGGCAAAGGCTTTCGGCGGCGGATCTTTTGCAGCGTTTCCAGGCTACATCGGGGCATGATCTGGACGATGACCGCATCCTGCTGAGTCAAAACAAACAAGATTAAGAAAAAACATTTTCTTTTGTTTCCCCTGCGCCCGGAATTCCCTTCCAATTTGGCAAAGCCGCGTCCATCACTGCAAAAGCTTTGAACATGAAAAAACCCTGAAGCCATATAAAGGTTCCAGGGTTTTTTGATAATCCTTTGATCTCGAAATCAGCGCTTGCTGAACTGAGGCGCACGACGGGCGGCTTTGAGGCCGTACTTCTTGCGTTCCTTCATACGAGGATCGCGGGTGAGGAAGCCAGCTTTTTTCAGGGCGCCGCGGAGTTCGGGGTTCACCTTGCACAGGGCGCGGCTGATGCCGTGACGGATCGCGCCGGCCTGACCGGTCAGACCGCCGCCGCGAACATTGACCAGCACGTCAAAGCTGCCGCCGACGTTTACCAGGTTCATGGGCTGACGAATGGTCATTTTCAGGGTTTCCAGCCCGAAATAATCATCGATATCGCGCTTATTTACCAAAATTTTGCCTTCCCCGGGCACGAGGCGTACACGGGCGACCGCGCTCTTCCGGCGGCCAACGGCGTTGAAATCATTAGCCATGATTTATTGCTCCTTCCGCTCAGCTTCTTACTTGATCAGTTCCAGCACTTCGGGCTTCTGCGCAGCCTGCTCATGTTCGGGGCCGGCATAAACGCGCAGCTTGGAAGCCATCTGCCGGCCCAGGGGGCCCTTGGGCAGCATGCCAACGATGGCATGGCGCACGGCGAATTCGGGCTTCTCAGCAATCAGCTTGCGGTACTTGGTTTCCTTCAGGCCACCGGCATAACCGGAATGATGATAATAAATCTTCTGATCCAGCTTTTTGCCGGTCAAAACGATCTTGGAAGCATTGATGATGATCACGTGATCACCGGTATCCACATGGGGCGTATAGATGGGCTTGTTCTTGCCGCGCAGGATATTGGCTACCTGGCTGGCGAGACGACCAAGCACCATGCCGTCTGCATCAACGACATACCACTTGCGCTCTACATTCTGCGCATTTGCCATATAGGTGTTCAAGTGAATTTCCTCCTTGAAAATCAGGTAAACTTTGGTTTGCTTTCCGGTGATGGTCGCACCTTCCAGCGGTGTACAATAGCACCCGGGGCTAGCGGAGTCTATTGATGCGTCTGGTATTATACAAAATTCCGGTATTTTTGTCAAGGCAGATTCCATATTTTTTTCACGTTTTTGCAAACTTTTTTGCTTATCGCTTCCGGGCTTTCGCATTCATTTGCGAAAATGGGAATTTGCCTGCTCATATCTTGCGAAACCTATTCCTTTTCCATGTTCTTTCCATATTTTATACTTGCATTTTTATCTTCCATGCTGTACCATAAAAGCGGCATAATCAAGAGAATAACCATTGTTTTTCATTTGAGAAAGGAGCGGTTCCCCATGATTTACTATGTGAACGCAAAAGCTTCCCGGGATGGGAACGGCACCAAGGAAATGCCCTTCCGCCATATCGACGACGCGGCCCGCGTCGCCCGGCCCGGGGATGAAGTGCTGGTGGCCCCCGGTATCTATCGGGAATATGTGAACCCCATCCACGCGGGGGAAGAAAACAATCGCATCGTGTACCGTTCCCAGGAACCCCTTGGCGCTGTGATCACCGGCGCGGAAACGCTCACCGGCTGGCAGCCCTATCAGGGCAACGTTTGGGTCAATCGGGTGAACAACGGCGTGTTCGGCAGCTATAACCCCTATACCACCTTCGTTTGCGGCGATTGGTACTTCGCCCCCACCGTACGGCATACCGGCAGCGTATTTCTGAATGACCGGATGCTGTATGAAACGGTCACGCTGGACGAATGCATCGCGGGCAATCCCGATCCCTGCGCCTGGAACCAGGAGGAAGCCAAATACCTGTGGTACACCGAGCAGAACGGCAACGAAACCGTGCTGTACGCCAATTTCCAGGGCAAGGACCCCAACAAGGAAAAGGTGGAAATCACCGTGCGGCGCAACTGCTTCATGCCGGACAAAACGGGCGTGGGCTACATCACCGTCAGCGGCTTTAAAATCGACAAAGCCGCCACCACCTGGGCCCCTCCCGCCGCGTATCAGGACGGCATGATCGGCCCCCATTGGAGCCGTGGCTGGATCATCGAGGACTGCGAAATCAGCAACAGCAAGTGCTGCGGCATTTCTCTGGGCAAGTACCGGGACCCCGAAAACGACATGTATTTCTATTATAAGCGCGTGAAATCCCCCACCCAGATGGAGCGGGACGCGGTATGCCGGGGCCAGTATCACGGATGGCTGAAGGAAAAGGTGGGCGGCCACATCATCCGCCGCTGCGAAGTGCACCATTGCGAGCAGACCGGCATCGTGGGCCGCATGGGCGGCGTATTCTCCACCATCGAGGACTGCCACATTCACCACATTTGCAATTCCCAGCAGCTGGGCGGCGCGGAAACCGCCGGCATCAAGCTGCACGCCGCCATCGACGTGACCATCCGCCGCAACCACATCCACCACTGCATCATGGGCGTTTGGTGCGACTGGCAGGCCCAGGGGGCCCGCATTTCTCAGAACCTGATGCACGACAACATGAAGCCCGAGGGCCGGGGCCATGCTCAAGGGGCCATGTTCAACTGCGATGTGTTCATCGAGGTGGGTCACGGCCCCACCCTGATCGACAACAATGTGCTGCTTTCCAAATCCTCTGTGGTCATTCCCAGCGAAGGCGTCGCCTGCGTGCACAATCTGATGCTGGGCGGCTTCGGCCTCATCAATTCCGGCGTGGACAGCATCGTAAACGGCCAGCGGGAGCCCCGTTATACCCCCTACCACATCCGTCACCGCACGGAGGTGGCCGGGTTCATGACCATCCTGCACGGCGACGACCGGATTTACAACAACATTTTCGTGCAGCATTATCCCATCACCGATCCGGAGCGGAAGCCCACGGCCAGCGATTATGAAGTGGTGGGTACCGATCCCTTCGATATTTTCCCCAGCTACGAGGAATGGCATTCCCATTTCTGGCATGGGGACGAGCCCAATATGGGCGGCCTGGCGGAATACCATTTCGGCCATCTGCCGGTGTGGGTGGACGGCAACGCCTATCTGAACGGGGCCAAGGTGAGCAAGCACGACAAGCATTTCCTGCGGGACGAGGAGAACAAAGTCACCGTGGATCTGGTTGAAAAAGAGGGTAAGTACTGCCTGAAAACCAACCTGTATGATTACCTGAAGGATTTCCGGGACGGCATCATCACCAGCGATATTTTGGGCTGCGCCTTTGAGCCGGAACAGCGCTTTGAAAACCCCGACGGAACGGAAATCATCTTCGACCGGGACTTCTTTGGTTCGCACCGGGGACTGGACACCCTGCCCGGGCCTTTCGCGGATGCCGAAGAAGCGGCGGGCGTGCTGTGGAGTGATCAATAAAATGAAGCTGTTTGATCGCATCGCCGCGCTGGCGCTGCTGCTTTGCCTGCTGCCGGTGGGATGCTTTGGGGAGGATGCCCCCGCATACGCCGTTTCCCGCAGGAAAACGGAAGCGGCATACGATTCGGAAACGCTGAAATACACCGTGGAAACGCTGTATTTGAACCAAACCAAGTGCTATCTGACCACCGTATGGGTAGCAGACCCCGCCCGGCAGATCAAAAAGGCCGTCTCCCCCTGGCATCAGGCCCTGGCCAAAGCGGAGGATCTTGGCCAGCAGATTCCCGGCGCGGCGCTGGTGATCAACGGCAGCGGCTACGTAAGCCCCACTTATCCTGATATACCGGAAAATTACCCTGGCGCCAGCGCGGATTACTACTATACGCCGCTGGGGTCCCTGACGGTGATTGACGGAGAGGTTTATCGGGATTTGGAAGGCGTTCCTTACTATGGCCTGACCCTGGAGGCGGACGGGCTGCATCTGTATGCCGGGGCGGACAACGATGCGGTTTTGGCAAAGGCCCCTCTGCAAACCTGGTCCTTTTACGAAGGCTGTCCTATGTACCTGGACGGCCAAGAGCTGCTGGATCGGGAATGGCCCTTTGCCGCCCGCAGGGCTATCCGCAATGTGATTGCCAAACTGCCCCAGGAAAACACTTATGTGATCCTGATTTCCACCTCCACCGTGGGCCTGACCCTGCTGGAAGCTAATGACTTTATGATCGGAGAATATTCGCCCGAATGGGTCTACAATCTGGACGGAGGCCCCTCCGCCGCTTTGTTCACCCGCGCGAAGGGAAAGAAGAAGCTGAAGCTCATCTACGGCGCGGGCCAGAAAATTGTGGATGTGATGGGGTTCATTGAATAACGCTCCTTCAGAGCGCCGCCGTTTGAATGAAAGGGGGCTGTCTCAAATCAGGAAGTATTTACCAGGATGACAAACAAACTTATAAAAT
>JAUNMW010000252.1 GCA_030537395.1 Clostridia bacterium
ATTACATTGGAAAGCACGGTGTTCTTTGAATCCAATTCCTCCACCATCAAGGACGAAGGCCGGGAATTGCTGGCCCGGTTCCTGCCGGTGTATTTAGAGGTGCTCATGCGCCCGGAATACGCGGAATTTGTGGGTGAAATTATCATTGAAGGGCATACTGACGATGCGGGCTCCTACATGACCAACCTGAAACTGAGCCAGAACCGGGCTCTGTCCGTGGCGGAATTCTGCCTGACCCAATTGAACCTGAGCAGCCGCCAGGTGAGCCAGCTTCAAAACCTGCTCACCGCCAAGGGCCGCAGCTTTTCCGATCTGATTTACAACGCGGACGGCACCGTGAACCGGGACGCCTCCCGCCGGGTGGAATTCAAATTCCGGCTGAAGGATTCTGAAATGATTCAGGAAATGAACCGTATCTTGACCCAGATGGAGGCGGAGAACAGCATTTGAGAACCGTTGCGATCGTATTGATTGTGCTGGTATTGGCCGTGGGCGGCGCGCTGGGCTGGGCCCTGTTTCACACCAATCTGCAGGTGACGGGCAAAGCGCTGCAAACCCTGCCCGCCCGGGACCGGGCGGCGGAGTTTGACACCCTGCGCACCGCCGTGGCCCGGCAGAGCTTGCTTGGCACCGCGCTGAAAAGCGGCGAAATCGGCCCTGCGGAAAATTACAGCTATTATATTTACACCCTGCGGCTGAAAAATAATTGCCTGGTTCCCGCGGAAATGGTGGAAATGCAGATTTCGCCCATAGGGGCTGACGTGCTGTTTTACGGCGACACCCGGGAAATCATCATTCCCCCCGGCGGGGAAAAGGACGTGTGGTGCGTGCTGGTAACGGAGGGCACGCCCCACGCGGTGCGGGATATTTACATCACCTATTATCTGTGGGGCCATCCCCAGGAAGTGAAGTTTACCTATGACAATTCGCATTGATTGGATGAAAAGGATGGGATGCGTGATGCTGCTGTTATCATTGCTTGTTCCTTCCGCGCGCGCGGAAGATGCGGTTTCGGAACCGGCCCATGAGCTGCCGGATGGGTTCTGCTATGTGCATGAATGGATCGACGATGTGATCCTGGATATCCGATATGCGGGCCACCATAATTTTGTGGGCGATGTGATCGATGGCTATGAAGCGCCTTACGCGATCCTGACCAACGAAGCGGCCCGGCATCTCAAGGAGGCTGCCGATGAATTCCGGGAAATGGGCTACCGGATCATGATTTTTGACGCTTACCGGCCCCAAAGCGCCGTAAAGCACTTTGTTCGCTGGGCGGGCATTGCCGATGATATGCGCATGCAGGAGGAATTCTATCCCGAATATAAAAAGAAAATCCTGCTGGTGGATCAGGGCTACATCGCCCGCAATTCCAGTCATTGCCGGGGCAGCGCCGTGGATTTGACCATCACCGATCTGGAGGGCAACGCCCTGGATATGGGCACCGGCTTTGATTATTTTGGAAAATTGGCCTGGCACGGCGCCAAAGGGGTCACCCCAGAACAAGCAGCCAATCGGGAAATCCTGTGCTCCGTCATGGAAAAGCACGGCTTTCGCCGGTTCGATCATGAATGGTGGCATTATAAACTGGTAGGGGAGCCCTTTGACGAAGGATTCAATTTCCCCGTGCGCTGAAAAGATACTCTTTTGCGACGAAAAGCAACCCGCTTCTGTTTTTGAAGCGGGCTGTTTTTATAAAAATTACAGGAGCGAGGAGAGAAGGCATCTATGATAACAGCCGCATAAAAGCGGACTGGTTATTCTTAACTGGTTATCCTAAATCGGAAGGATTCCTGCGAGGAAAGGGAGTTTATCTCTCGCCACGATGGGAGTATAAAATAGGAAGCTTAAAATAGTCTTAAAGGCGGAAAAGAAAAAATGAATAGGGAAAATACATTTGCGGAATGGGGAACCAAACACCTGAAAACCGCCTGATGATCGTGCAAAATGGTCCTGAAATAGGACTAATTATATAGAATACGGTTTGTTTATGATCAGAAAGCGTTCTGAAATACATTAAAAATGGTAGAAAATGTTAAAAAACGCAGAAGCATGCGCCTGAAAATATCCGGGAAGGAATAGAAAGAAGAAAATAGTAATTGATCCATTTTATCTGAACTCAATCTGAACCAAGGTGTTATTCATCTTTCTTCCATAATATTATGATTGCTTCAGCAATATGAAGAACCATTGCCAAGGAAAATATAAATATGAAGATATCGAACGACTCAGCTTCGCCGCAGGCTGCGAAAAAAAGCGTGATCCCGGTTCGATATTCCTCCAGACAACACATCAATAAAGAACACATGTTCTTATAAAAACGCTGTTCAGAAGCGTTTTATTGAAAAATTCTTTCAAAATTCGTACGATATTTTGCATCCTGCCGGCGCAGTTGGGAGCCCGGCCGCGCTGCATGGGCATGCCAGGATTTGGCCGGATCACCGGGGGAGGCAGCTGGGTATGGGCTGCCGATATGGATGAAAAATTAGCATATATGTTTCTTGAAAAGGATGCCTTACAACCAAAAATATGGATGCTTTCACGCTCGTTTCCCCAAGATATGGTGGAAGCCGCGGAAAGGGCAAAAGGAAACCAGGATGATCGGAAGAGCCGCCGATCAGCTTTTTATGCCTCAAAATAAGCCCATAAAAAACCTTTTGACAGACAGAAATAAAGCGGAAAAGGAAATGAAACCCTTTGAAAATCGAAGGGAAAAGAAAGCTTTATTGCCGATTCTTGACAAAGTTTCTACATTATAATATAATATGTGTGACAGGCGGAAGAAATGAGAAAATTTCGCAAATGTTTAGAAAATATTACAGAACTGATACGATCTTCTAAAATGCGTTAAAAAATCAAAAAATTCAAAAAAGTAGTTGAAAAAACGGAAGAACTGGTTTATAATAGCAGTACCCTTGATGAAAGGGATGGTTCCTGCGCACACCGTGAATCGTTTGCAACAGCGAATGAACTCAGGGTGTAATCATGTTGAGCAAACGGCTCCAGGCCGTCCGCTCCCGCCGGCAAGCGGCGCAGGACATAGTGCCGGCCCCTGAATTTTGATCCAACGGAACGTTTTCAATTATGAGGAGGTTGGTACTATGAATGATCATCGCTCTCGGTCGAGAGACCCCACAAGTGCCGCAACGCTTGAATAAGTCTCTCGATTAGAACACCATTACAAATTTGGTGAATTACAGGAGGAAATGAACGTGAAAAAGTTACTCACTATCCTGGCCCTGGCCCTGGCCCTGTGTCTGCTGTGCAGCGCTGCCATGGCTGATGAAATCGAATTGGGCGGCAAAGCCTATCAGGATGCCTATCAGGCTGTTAAGGCTGCCGGATTCCGCGAGAGCTTCAAAATTGATTACACTGTTGGCGGCTCGACTGCTACTGTAACCTTCACGCTGAATCCCGTGAATGCGAAGGACAGCTTCAAGTGTGAACAGGTTGGCGAGCTGGAATACAACGCTCCCAATCCCTTCGATGCTTCCAAGACCCTCGTGTTCCACGTACAGTACACCAATGGTCACAACGGCCCCCTGACTCTGCTGAGCAAGACTGCCGCGAAGTGCACCACCCCCAGCACGGAAACCTATCTGTGCATGGCTTGCCTCAAGCAGGTTGTCACGCATGACGATCCCGCTTTGGGACATTCCTGGGAACGCACCACTCCCACCTATAAGCATGTGATCACCACTGCTCCCACTTGCCAGACCTCTGGTGTATACGAGCATGCTTGCACCGATTGCGGCGCTATCGAGCCCGATTACAAGCAGGTTATTGCTCCCGTTGCTCATGATTTTATCACCATCGCTACGAAGATCCCCAACTGCAAAGATGATGGCACCTACTATTATGGCTGCCGGTTCTGCCGTAAGTCCTGGGAAGAAATTCATAATGCTGGCATGACTTATTTCTGGCAGGATGGCTATGCTGCTTGGAGCGAAAAGCCCGCTGACGCTGATCCCATGGGTCACGATTGGGATGGCTGGATCGTAAAGACCAAGCCCACCTGCGATAAGTATGGCACTCGCGTACGCGTTTGCAAAATCTGCGCTGAAGAAGACGTCGAAACCGATTGGTCCGCTGAACCCCTCCTTCCCGTATATGCGGAAACTGATCGGCAAGTTATCGACTGCTACCATGTTGTGCTGACCTTCAAGTGCGTCAACTGCGGCAGCAAGTCTGCTCTGCATCCCGCGATCACTGTGGACTGCAAGAATGGTTCCGTTGCCACTGTCTCTTCCGTAACTGTGAAAGATTATTGGCTCAATACATACGACAACTGGGAACTGATTGGTTTGAGTCCCGTTGATCCTATGGTGGTTGCTGCTCATGAATATGTCATCAAGGATAAATACAAGATCACCGTGAAGCCCGAATGCGAAACCAAGGGTTACACCGCCTACAAGTGCATCCATGACACCAACACCTACACCTACAATGCTGCTACCAACACCATCACTCCCGCGGCTGATCATCCCTTCAAGAAGGTAGACGAAGTTCCCGCTGCTGGCCATGACTGGGAAAAGAAGGAAGACGGCGGCTGGGTGCTGAAGTATAAGCCCGGCGATGGCGAAAACGAATACTATGTGTACTATCGTACCTGCGGTATTTGCGGCAAGACCGAAAACAAGACCTCTGCCACCATTACTCCCGAACAGTGCGAAGGACACAAGTGGATCGTTGATGAAACCAACAGCTTTGCTCCCACCTGCACCGAAGCTGGCAAGACCGCTTATGTTTGCGAATACTGCCTGCTCTCCAAGGGCCCCGCTGAAGAAGTTCCTGCTCTGGGCCATGATTGGGACGAAACTGTGAAGAAGGCCGCTACCTGCAAAGAAGAAGGCCTGGTAAACCGGATCTGCAAGCGCTGCAATCTGGCCGAAGCGAACATTAAGGTTGACAAGCTGGCTCATACTTGGGACGAAGGCAAGATCACCAAGGAAGCCACC
>JAUNMW010000019.1 GCA_030537395.1 Clostridia bacterium
GTCGCTGGATGAACTGCGTTCCTTCTGCCCCGCTTTTGAACAGGACGTTTACCAGGCTATTTCCCTCCAATCCTGCGTGGCTGCCCGGGATCTGATCGGGGGACCGGCTCCCAAACGGGTGCTTTGCGCCATCCATGCCGGTCGGGAATGGCTGAAAAAACAGCAAAATGGCTGACAGGTGGGGCCAACATCTGAAAAAATGTCGAAAAAATTCCGAATTGTGGAAAATATTTTTCAAAAAAGGCTATACAAGCTTGACAAGCTGTGATATAATTCTTCCGTAGACCAAGCCAATGAATTTCAGGTATTCCTCATGGTTTTGTTCATCGTCAGACGACGGATGCGTAGAGCCCGCGGAAATTACCGGAACGTATCACGCGGTTTGGCGAAAAAAATCAGGAGGTTTTTCACCATGTATCAGGACAAGACCCTCACCTGCCGTGAATGCGGCAACGAATTCGTTTTCACTGCTTCCGAGCAGGCCTTCTACGCCGAAAAGGGCTTCCAGAATGAGCCCGGCCGCTGCCCCGCTTGCCGCGCTGCCCGTCGTGCCAACGGCGGCAACCGCACCGAGCGCCAGATGTACGAAGTGATCTGCGATGGCTGCGGCGCCACCACTCAGGTGCCCTTCCAGCCCCGCGGAGATCGGCCCGTGTACTGCCGTGAATGCTTCGCCAAGAATCGTCCTCAGTACTAATTGATGATTCAGAAGGCGGTCAGGCAATGCTTGACCGCCTTTTTTCTTTGCCTTTTAGCATTGAAAGGAGCATCTAATGAAAACAAAAGCGATGGGCGTAGTAAATCTGTGCGTTCCCTGCAGCGCGCAATGCCGGTATTGCCTGTTGGATTCCTGCCATAAAACCACCGGAGTGTCTTATGAGCGCGGAAAAAGCCTGGCTAAGCGGATGGACGCGGAAATTCGGCAAACGCATTCCGATATCCGTTTTTTCTATTATATTGGTTACTGCATGGATACCCCGCATTTGCCAGATTATGTACGCTTCTGTCGGGAAATGGGATATGCCAGCGGCACCTTCCTGCAAATGAACGGCTTTAGGTTCCGGGAGGAAAAGGAATACAAAGAGCTGTTTCAATCGCTTTGCGCTTTGGGCGAGAAAAGCGTCGATTTTACCTTCTATGGAAATCGGGAATACCACGATGCTTTCGCCGGAAGGAATGGGGATTACGACCAGCTGCTGTTCATGCTCCATGCCGCTATACAAGCGGGAATCACCGCGCAAATCTCCGCGCCGCTGCTGCAATCCAATCTGCACATGGCGGATCGCCTGGTGAAAATTTGGGAGCAGCATCAGCCGTCCAGCCTTCGCTTCTTCCTGCCGCATGATAAAGGCCGGGGCAAAAACCTCTCCCAGGAAAGGCTGACAAAAAGTGATTTTGAAAATCTGAGCGAAAAGGTAAAAGTTCACTTTTCCAAGATGCCCCACTTGACAGAGGCTGAATGGCTGGCGAAGGGGCAGTTTGATGATTACACGGAACGCACGCTGACCCTGAATCTCCGCCCCGAGGAAATAGAGCGCTGGGAAAGCATGACGGCCTCTGAAATCCTGATCTATCTGGAAAGACTGGATGATCAATACCTGACGCAAATGCCTTCTGCGCGGCGGCTTTCCTCTCTGTATGGCAATCCACTTAATGATCAACTGTTCCGTCTCCGGGATTTGCTGCTTCGCTGGCAGCAAATGTACATCCGGGACAATCCATCCGTGTACGATATGCATGACGAAGCCCACCATTTCAGCGTTCATGTCTGACGCCGAAACGGTGGGCCCTTTTCTTTAGTTCATTATGCATCTCTCTAAGGAAAAGAGTACAGAGTGCAGAGTACAGTTTTTATATTGAATACAAAGGCACACGTTAATATATTCAGAGAAAAAATCCGAACTCCGTTCACTCTTATGCTATCGTGATCACATGACGTTTGGAAACGGTTTGACCTTTTTCCACGCGCGTGAAGCCGGGCTTCCGATCAATTTCCTTGGGGGCGTCCACAAAGTCGGGGCCGTTGCACCAAGGCTCGATGCAGATATAGGGAGCGCTGGGCTTGGTCCACAGCAGCAGGAACGGGCAGTCCGGATAATCCACACGAATGGTGCGGTTATGCTCTGTGCTGCGCAGGGTCACGCCCCGGCTCTTGAGGGAACGGAACACCAGCGCATCCACAGCGAAATACTCATATTTCAGCGGCAGCACTTTGGCATGATCCTTGACGATCACCGTATCATGGGTGTTCAAAGCTCCCTCAAGGAGGGAATGGGCCAAGGTTTCTTCTTCATCAAACACCACTTCATAGGTTTCGATACCGCCGGGGGTGGCATAAGCTTCATGAGAACCGATGCTGAAGCAGAAGGGACGTTCGTCCCGGCTGGTCACAGCGTAATTCACGTCCAGTTTATTGCCTTCCACCGTGAAAACGGCCCGCAGATCGTATTCAAAGGGGAATCCCTCGTTCTTTTCCTGGAGCAGGAAGGTGACCTGATTTTTCTTTATGTCCTCCACCTGCCATTCCAGGAATCGGATAAAGCCATGCTTGGGCATAGGATACCATTGCCCCTGCCATTCATAGCCGTCGTCCTTCATGCCGCCGGCCACAGGAAACAGAATGGGGGCCCGGCTGGCCCAGAACTTGGGATCGCCGTTATACATTCTTTCGATGCCGTTGGCGTCCCGGATGGACTGAATCTCCGCGCCTTTTGAGGATATGGTTACTTTTATTTGTTCACTTTGAAGGGTGATCAACTGCATTTTTCCCACCGCTTTCAATAAAAATTATTCTTCCTCGGGTTCCTCGCCAAGGTCTGATTGTTCGTTTTCACTGTCATCAACAATTGGCGCGGCGATCAGGGCATCGGCAATTTCCTTAGCCTGTTCAAAATGGCTGTAAGGCACGTACAGGCTGTAGGTTTCAAGAGGGATTCCGGTCAGCATGGTCAGCCCGGCGCCCATTCTGCCTTGCTTCAAAAACGGGATTTCATTCTGCTTCAGCACATCGCAAACCATATCCGCCCAAATCTGTCCTGTGGACAAAACAAAGCAGGGATCATTCTCCCGAACGGGCCGAAGAAGCTTTTTCCCGCATTCCGGGCACGTTTCCGTATCCGTCAGCCGGCAGCAGCTTTCACAGTACATTCTCTATTCCTCCTGCCTTCAGCTTTCTTTCTGCACCCAGGTTTCCCAGGTTTTTTCGTCCGCGCCGACCGTGATCTTCTCCCCATTCCGCACGATGGGCGTACGCAAAAAGCGTGGGTTTTCGGCCAATGCTTCCAGAATGTAGGCCTCATCATCCGTATGAGCCACGGGATGGGACAGCGCGTCCGGGCTTTTTCGATCCACCAGATTTTGCGCGCCGATTCGCCGGGCAAAAAGAGCAAGCTCTCTGGTGCCCAGCTTATGCTTTTTCAAATCCAGCAATTGATAGGGGATTCGGCGTTCCTTAAAGAAACGCTCTGCTTTCTGAGTATCAAAATTCTTTTTCAGGGCATAAATCTGTATATTCATGCCTGGGGCTTCTCCTCATCCTCCATGAAAGGAAGCGCTACCCGGTTCTGTCCATCCTCCCAAAGGCGCTCCAGGTGATAAAACTGCCGATCCTCCGGATGGAAAATGTGCACCAGCACCGTCCCGTAATCCAATACGATCCAGCGTCCTTCATTCTGCCCTTCCTTGGCGCGAAGCGTTACGCCTTCCATGGCCAGAGCGTCGTCCACATCGTCAGCCAAAGCCTTCACCTGCAGCGACGAACGACCGGTGGCAATTACCATGTAATCGGTGATTACGGTCAGATGCGCCACATGCAGCACCGTAATATCCAGCGCTTTTTTGTCGTAGAGAATCTTGGCGATCCTTTGAGCTAACCCGGTGTTTTCCATTCAGACTCCTCCTTTTTCATTCAATTCCCGCCAACTGTTTTTCTTCTGAAGTCATCAGGCCCTTCAGATAGGCCATGGTATCAAGAGAAGTAGGGTTAAAGGTGCGGTTGCTTTTCAAAATATATTCCTGCGTAAGCTGCAAAGAGCGATATACCGCCACAGGCAAAGAAAGATCAGACAAACGGCGAAGTTCCTTCAAGCCATCGTATTCTTCCCGGCCTTCTTCCGTGGCATCCGCCACAAAGATGCACATTTCAAGCCCGGACATCCCAGATCGGCCCACGGTATGGCTGCGGATGGCATTCAAAACATCCGTGTCACGGATGCCGAATTCCGTCTGCGCCAGATAGGCTCCCACGGGAGCATGCAGCAGGGCTGTGGAAGCCATTACTTCTTCATTATCCGTCAATTGATGGGCCCGGGCCATTATCTGCATATCCTTCAGATTCATGCCCTTGGCGCAGTCATGCAGCAAACCTGCCAGCGCCGCCTTTTGAACGGGCAATCCATGCAAGGCCGCCAATCGCACCGCTTCTTTCCGCACCCCAAGCGTATGCTGAAAACGGTGCGGATTCATCATGCCCTTCAGCTTGGGAATAAAATCCTGCTGATACAAGCCATGCTCCGCCATATAGCAAAGTACCCGCCGGTTCAAACCTGGAGCGTCCTGATACTGGGCAGTCTGGGTGCGGATCATGCTGGCGGAATAAGGCGTTTGAAATTCCGGAAGCAATGTCACCCTGGCCCCGGCCGCCCGGGCTTTTTCCAGCGCTTCCGCCGTGGCTACGCCGCTGCGGGAAAAGCACAGAAAATCACATTGGGAAAACAGCTTGTCCGCTTCGTACCAGAACGGAAGGGAGGGCAATTTATCCGCGCCGATGATCAATGTAAACCGGGCATGGGGGAACTCTTTATGAAGGGGATTCAGCGTATCCTGGGTAAAGCGAACGCCGGAAACCATGCCAGCCTGGGAAACCAGCAGATTTTCTTCTCCCTGAACGGCCAGGCGGCACATGGCCATCCTGTCCGCTTCATTGGCATCCGCTTCCCGATGCGCGGGACGGGCCATGGGCAACAGAACCACCTGATCCACGCCGCCGTGGCGCAATGCCGCCCGGGCCAGCGCAATATGTCCTTCATGGATGGGATCAAAGGTTCCGCCCAAAATGCCCAATTTACGCAAAATCAATCATCTCCTATCCATATTATACAACAAAATGGGCATCCTGAAAAGAGGGAGGCGGCAAAAGAATGCAAGAATATTTGCAAAAAACGCGGCTCAGCGGGCTGCTGGACGGCCTTGGTTTCCATATTTTATCATTTGCGTTCAGTTTTATCTGGTTTATTTTCCTTTGGGGGTTCCGCTTACCAGCCTTGGCGGGCGGTACGGCGCTGTATATCCTGATCGTGCTGCTGCGAAAAAAGATCCGGGACGACCAGGTGACGCGCAAAGAAAAGGAACTGCGCGCCGTGATCGGCGGGGAATTGGCGCTGGAAAGACTGCTCATTGCTCCGCCCGAAAGAGCCCATTTTGAAATCGCCATGCTTTTATCGCTGCGCTATTCCCTCATGCTGCTGCAAACCGGAAAAGACGGCGTGCTTTGCGATGTGAAAGGAAAAAAGCTGCTGATTTGTTTTGTTCAGCATGCCAAAAAGACAAAACTCACCGCAGACGACGTTCTGGATATGCAAAGAAATACGAAATTGCACAATGCAGATTCCGGCTTGCTGTGCATTCCTTGCTCCTTATCGCCGGAGGCACAGGAACAAGCGCTGGAGGATCCGCCGGTACATTTTCTTTCCCGTGAAACGCTTATCGCTTTGTTTGGGGAAGTGAACCCGGCTTCGGACAGTCAGCTTGTAATGCTTGGAAAACGAAGAAAACAGCGCTTGGCGCGAAACATAGGACCCCGCATCTTGCATGAGGGCCGGGCAAAAAAATATGCCTGCTACGGAGCCCTGCTGCTGATCATGTATCAGTTCACCCATCTGATCTATCATGCCCTTCCCGGCCTGATCTGCGTTTTTCTCGCGGCCGCTTGCCGATGCGCCCGAAAAAAGCAGAACACCTTAACTGATTTATTTTCCTCTCATGCATGAATCGGCCCATTTGTCCCGTTGAATAGTTGGGGGATGTACACCCCGCCGGTTTTGTGATATAATTGTAAAGAAATCTGCCGAGCATGGCGATTGGCTATCCCGCCAGTACCGAAAGAATTGAGCGGCGGGCTTTCGGATATCGTTCATCCAATAAGGTAAATCGCCGTATTTTGGAATCATGATTGCAATTTCACGATGGGTCCGGTTTCAGACCCGCTAAGGAGAACAGCGTGAAGCGAAAATTCAATTTCCCGCCTATCCTATCTTCCCCTTCCGATTCCCAGCCTGCTTCTGATGCCTACCCTGAGTATCAGGCGCAGGAGAACCAAGCCTATCCGGATTACGTGGAAGAAGAGGCGGAAGAAACGCTCTATGATATGGCGCCCAATCAGGAATGGGAGGAAAACGCGGATTATTCCCCCTCCGGCAGCTGGCTGGGCGAGGAAACGCCCGAAGAAGAAAAGACGCCCAAGCGCACCATTTTCAAGCCCCGCACCCGGAAGTCTTCCTTTATTCTGGCCGTATTGGTCAATTCCTTTCGGACACTGGTTTTGATGATCCTGATTTTCGGTCTGGCGGGTCTAGGAGCCGTGGTTGGCGTGGCCAAAGCGTATATGGAAACCGCGCCAACCCTGGATCTGGCCGCCATTGACGATCAGGCGCAGACTTCGTTTATTTACGATGCCGACGGCAACCTGATCACGGATTATAAGGGCACCGAAAACCGCATCATGGTATCCATCAACACCATGCCCCTGACCCTCCAGCATGCCTTCGTAGCCGTGGAGGACGCGCGGTTTTACACCCATAACGGCATCGATATCAAACGCATTGTAGGCGCCTTCGTTGCTAATTTCGTCACCGGAAGCCAGCAGGGCGGGTCCACCATCACCCAGCAGCTGATCAAAAATACCCTGCTTTCCAGCGAACAATCCTATAAACGCAAAATCCAGGAAGCCTATCTGGCCATGCAGCTGGAAACCCAGTATACCAAAAATGAAATCCTGGAATCCTATCTGAACACCATCTATCTTGGCGAGGATTATTACGGAGTCAAGGTGGCGGCTTACAATTATTTCGGCAAGGACAATCTGAACGACCTGACCCTGCGGGAATGCGCCATGCTGGCCGGGATGACCAACAATCCTTATTACTATAATCCGCGCAGGAATTACTATACTCGGCAGAGCGACACCACCGATTACCGAAAGATCACCAACGATCGGACGGACTATGTGCTGCGCTGTATGTATGAAAACCAATTCATCACCTATGAGCAGTACATGCAGGCCCTGTCCCCCGCCGCCGCAACAGTGCTGGAAAAATCTCCTTCCTCCACCGCGCTGTACCCTTTTGCCCATTATGTGGAATATGCTATCCGGGATGTGGTAAAAACACTGCTTTCCATTAGCGGACTGGAGGATACCGCCGCCAACCGGAACAAAATGGAAAGCGAGCTGCGAACCGGCGGCTATCATGTGTATCTGGCGCTGGATACCGGCATTCAAACCATCGTGGAAAACACCCTGCAGACATACAATGATTATCCGGCGCTGCGTGATCCTTCCGATAAAATCTACCGCGCCCGGAATTCGGACGGCACCTATGACGAAATCATACAGCCCCAGGCGGCAGCCGCGGTGCTGGATTACCGAACGGGAGAATTAAAAGCCATCGTTGGCAGCCGCACCGTCCCCACCAAACGGAAAACCCTGAACCGGGCTTCGGATATGAACATGCCCGTGGGCTCCTCCATCAAGCCCATCGCCGTTTACGCGCCTGCCATTGAATTGGGGGCCGGAGCGGGAACCATCCTTTACAATATGCCGCTCCCTATCCGGGGCTGGACGGGCAGTGACGGCAAGGACTCCTGGCCCCAGAATTACGGCGGCTCCTCCTACCGGGGTCCCGAAACCATTCGCACCGCCATCACCAGAAGCGACAACACGGCGGCAGCCTATGCCCTGATGAACTTTGTGGGCGTGGAACGCTCGGCGGATTATTTGCTTCGGCTGGGCGTATCCGAAGAACACATCAACCGCACCCCCTTCGGCCTGGCCCTGGGTTCCAGCGGCATTTCCCCCATCGAAATGGCGGTAGCATTCGGCGTGCTGGGCAACGGCGGCGTATATCAAAGCCCCATCACGTTCCTTGGCATTGCCGACAGCAATCAAAGAATCGTGTATGATTCCCACGCCAATCAGGTGCGCCGCCAGGTATTCAAAGCTTCCACGGCCTGGCTCACCGTGAACATGATGAAGGACGTGGTATCCTCCGGCACCGGCACCTCCGCTAAGATCAGCGGGCAAACCGTAGCCGGAAAGACGGGCACCAATTCCGATCAGAAAGGCGTTTTCTTTGCTGGCCTTACCGGCTGGTACTGCGGCACGGTTTGGATCGGCCATGATAACTACAAAGCGCTTTCCTCCAAAACCACCGGCGGCAACAGCGCAGCCAAGCTTTGGAAGGCCTTCATGCAGCCCATTCATCAGGGACTTTCCAATCGTGACATTATGGAAGGCAGCGCTTCGGATTACGGCCTGGTTCGGGTGACCACCTGCAACGTTTCCGGCCAATTGGCCACCGACGCCTGCAGGCATGACGTGATGGGCTACGGCACCACCACGGATTACTGGCCCGCGGAAAGCGCGCCTACCGTATCCTGCCAGATGCACTATACCCTGGATGTTTGCGATACAACGGGCATGCTGGCGACCTCCTATTGTCCCTCTCATTCCACCAAGGGCGTCATCATCCTGCCCCTGGGACACCCGCTTTACGATTACACAGATACGGTGTACGCCCCTATTCTGGCGGATTATCTGGGCGAATATGCCGCGGTGCGCCTGACTGCGGACAGCAACACCAACGCGCAGATCCTTCGGTCCCGCACCTGCTCGGTCCATCAAGCCGGCTCCTTTACCTATGATCAGACCATTGTGGATAATCAGCTGCTGCCGGATGCTCAGCGATTGCTGGCCCAAGCCCAGAATCAGTTGGCCAACACCCCGGAGGATCAGCCGGGCTACGCGGCGCTGCGGAACGCTATCGATCAATTGAACACGGTTATTTACAGCAATCCTACCAGCGCCTCTCTGGCCTCCGCCATGGCGGCGCTTACCCAGGCCATGGCCAACGCTCAGGGAAGCTGGTAATCGAAAAAGCGGTTTTTGATCAGCCGTGGCCCTTTCATGGCTTCGGCATTCTTAAGAGAAGCTTTTTATCGGGTCCCTATGATAATAAAATCCAGCACTTGAAATATTCGCTAAAATCGGTTATAATGGATACATCAATAAAAGCAAGGGGGTAATTTCCCATGATACAGGTTATTCACGGCAAAAAAGGTTCCGGCAAAACCAAGCGTATTCTGGATCAGGCCAACGAGGCGATCAAGGAACACAAGGGTGACGTAATCTTCATCGACGATGATAACCGATATATGTACGATCTTCGTCACGAAGTCAGGTTCGTCAACGCCGGCGAATACGGCTGCGACAGCCCTGAAATGTTCTTTGGCTTCATCTGCGGCATGCTGGCCCAGAATTTTGACATCAGCATCATTTTTGTGGACGCATTCGTGAAGCTTGTCAAAACCGAAGTGGAAAATACCGAGAAATTCTTTGCCCGCCTGGATCAGCTGAGTGAAAAACACAATGTTCAGTTCGTGCTTTCCGTGAATTGCGACGACGCCGTGGCGCCCGAATTCATCAAGAAATACTTCATCTGAGTTTGAGGAAAGAATTATGCCTTTTATCAGCACTCGGGGAGCGGAGGCCGTCTCCGCTCCCGAAGCCATCGTTCGCGGCATCGCGCCAGACGGCGGCCTTTATGCCCCGGTAAGCCTGCCCCGATTGGAGCGGGCTGATTTTGAATTGATTTCCAAAATGGATTATCCGGCCCGGGCCGCCTATACCCTAAGCCTGCTGCTGGACGGTTTTTCCCGAGAAGAACTGCTGGAAATGGCCAAAGCAGCCTATGCCCGGTTCGATACGCCAAAGGTAGCCCCCATTTCCGAATTGAAGGATCGCACCTATGTGCTGGAGCTGTTCCATGGCCCCACCCTGGCTTTTAAGGATATGGCCCTGCAATTCCTGCCCCGGCTGCTTACCGCCTCCGCAAAAAAGCAAGGCGAACAGCGGGAAATCGCCATTCTGACTGCCACCTCCGGCGATACCGGCAAGGCGGCGCTGGAAGGCTTCCAGGACGTGCCCGGTACTTCTGTGACCGTGTTTTATCCCCTTGGCGGCGTCAGCGCCGTGCAGGAAAAGCAGATGGTCACCAGCCGGGGCAAAAACGTGCATGTGGTGGCCGTAAAGGGTAATTTTGACGATGCCCAAACCGGCGTGAAAACCCTGTTCGGCGCTCCCGAATTCATCCAAAAAATGAATGAGCAGGGCAAAACTCTCTCTTCCGCCAATTCCATCAATCTGGGCCGGTTGGCTCCCCAGGTGGCTTACTATCTTTCCGCCTGCGCGGATTTGCTGGCTCAGGGAAAGATCGATTGGGAAACGGGGTTGAACGTATGCGTACCCACAGGCAACTTCGGCAATATCCTGGCCGCCTGGTATGCCAAGCGCATGGGAGCCCCCATTCGCAAGCTGATCTGCGCCAGCAACCGCAACGACGTACTGACAGACTTCATCCGCACCGGCATCTATGATCGCCAGCGCCCCTTCCACAAGACCATTTCCCCGTCCATGGATATTCTCATTTCCTCCAACCTGGAACGGTTTTTGCTGGAATTGGCTGATGGCGATACCAACCAGGTGTCCACCTGGATGAAAGAACTGAAAGAAACCGGCAAATATGAAATCACCAACGCGCAAAAAGCATTGTTGAAGGAAGTTTTCTTCGGCGGCTGCTCGGACGATGAAAAGACCGAGGAAACCATCCGTCGCTATTGGAACGAGGAGCATTATCTCCTGGACCCCCATACGGCGGTGGCCGCTTCCGTGGCTCGGGATTTCCGGCAGGAAACGGGCGACGCTTCTCCCCTGCTGATCGTATCCACCGCCAGCCCCTACAAATTCGCGGCGGACGTGGCGGCTTCCATCGGGGTAACCGTACAGGGCGACGCCTTTGACGCTGGAAAAGCCCTGGAGGACGCTACCGGCGTCAAGGCCCCCAAGGCCATCACGGAACTGAAAACCATGCCGGTGCTGCATACCCGCGTATGCGAAAAGGAAAAGATGGGTGAAGCGGTGCTGGCTGGATTCGCGAACGACAATTAAACCCAGTAAAGTGACATTTCAGCCTGTATGTCTTGCGGCCTTCCCTCCTTCATGCTAAACTGAACCCGTTACCGGATAGCAAATTAAAAGGAGGGAAAGCTTGTGGCTGAATATACCAATCATTTTACCGGTTCTTTTGATCGGCTTCGCGTCTACATTGAAGAAAGCGTGCTGAACGGCAGTATGTCCGCCAGTGTGGAAGGCGGCAGCGATTTTTCCTGCGGCGACGTGCGCTGCGTCACCCGGGTGTATGAGCGTTACAGCTTGTGGGGCGATAATCGGCTCAGCCTGACGGTAACGCTTTTTGGCCGGGACGGCGATATCCGGCTTTCTGCCATCACCGCAGGAGGAAGCAAAGCCATGTTCTTCAAAATCAACACCTGGGGTGAAGAAGCATTTCTGGACAAGTTTATCCGCCAGGTGGAAAAGTACAGCGAATAATCAGTGAATTGAGTTTTTCCATGCGTTCAAATGTAGCGTATGATCCATTTGTACATAAACGCCGTATGCCGCGGCGTATATGATAAGAAGAAACGGAGGAATGTCATTATGAAATGGGTATGTCAGATTTGCGGTTTTGTTTGGGAAGGTGAACAGCCCCCGGAAAAGTGCCCCCAGTGCAAGGCTCCCGCTTCCAAATTCACCAAGCAGGATGCTGAAATGACTTGGGCTGCCGAGCATGTGGTCGGCGTGGCTCAGGGTGTCCCCCAGGATATCATTGACGATCTGCGCGCCAACTTCCAGGGTGAATGCTCCGAAGTAGGCATGTATCTGGCCATGGGCCGGGTCGCCGCCCGCGAAGGCTATCCCGAAATCGCCGAATACTGGAAGACCGCCGCTTTCGAGGAAGCCGAGCATGCCGCGAAGTTTGCCGAGCTGCTGGGCGAAGTGCTCACCGACAGCACTGAAAAGAACCTGAAAATGCGCGTGGAAGCCGAAAACGGTGCCACCGCCGGCAAGACCGACCTGGCCAAGCGCGCCAAGGCGCTCAACCTCGATGCCATCCATGACACCGTGCATGAAATGGCCCGCGACGAAGCCCGTCACGGCAAGGCGTTCAAGGGACTGCTGGAGAGGTATTTCGGAAAGTAAAACTTCATGAAGTTCCGATGGAATCGATATCCATGCCCTTGCTGCGGCTGTTTCACATTGCCTGAGCAAGGGCAATATGATATTTGCCCTGTTTGCTTTTGGGAAGACGATCCGGTTCAGTCGAGGGATGAGAGGCTTGACGGCGGCGCGAACAAAGTAAGCCTAAACGAGGCGAGAAAGAACTATCTCGCTTTTGGGGTGTGCGAAAAGGGAATGCTGCCTCATGTCCGCAAACCAGTTCCGGAGGAATTGATGCCGGACCAAGCCCATCACAGCAAGGCTCTCAAAGGCCTGCTGGACAAGCATTTCGGGAAGTAAGGAATGATGGATATGACATCATGGATCAAGAAGTTATTGGCCAAGCTTGGACACAAGAACGTGCCACGGGACGATGGCGTTCGCAGCAAAACAAGCGCCGAGAGGAATGCAGCGCTTCGGAATGCCAAGGATCAAGCCTGGAGCAACGCAGGCGATGCGCGCCGCAACCATCCCGGGTCCAATGCAGGACGACTGTGAGCTGATTTAAAGCGTGTCACGGCAAAGCCTTTGCGGGGCTGCTGAAGCGGTACTTCGGGAAATAAAGCTTCATGGGGCTGCTGTCAAAGCAGCCCCTTTTCAGGAGGTATTGCTATGTGCTGGTACATTTATGGCGCGCTGCAAGGCGATGTGGAGGCGGAGGCTTTGAATGCCGTGAACAGCAGGCATGACTGCCGCATGGCGCAGGGCACTCGGCACGCGCTGAAAATGGCGCTGCTTTCCGGCGCGTGGGATTATCGCGTCACAGATGGTTATTGTGATTGCAGAAGCGACATCGGCGCACATGACCCCAATGCGACGGAAGTTGCTGATATGGCCGCTTTGATCGAGGAATGCTGCGCTTTGGATGGCGCAAATTCCCTGTCGTTCTGCCGGACTTGGGTGAATGAACGCAACAAGCATGAAAAAACGTTCAAAATGTCCGAAATCAACCTTCGCCAATTGCTTGCCGATCTGGAACCCAGCACATTGTACACTTTATCCTGTAAAGCATAATCTGATGAAGCCCATCATGGCAAAGCATTCAAGGAACTGTTGGAGAGGTATTTCGAGAAATGAAAGCCTTTGAGTGAGGGGTGCAGTTGCATAGCTTCACCTTTTTTCGGAGGCCAAGTCGGAAATGAAAAAACGGGTTCTTCATATTGCGCATCGTTTCGATTATGATGATTGAGTGGTTTCCGTACTGATGATACAAAATCATCATACACAATCACAGCCAAACAGAAGTATTCACAAAAGAAAAAAATATAAAGGAGCATTGCTGTCATGTTCAATAACATCGGAGGAAAAATCAAATTACTTGCAAAGATTCTCTGCTGGGTCGGTATCGTTCTCTCTGTCATTACCGGCGTTGCCATCCTGGCGAGTGGAAGTTATACACATTTGACAATCAATGGCGAATACACCACCGTATCAAATGTACCTGCCGGTATCCTGACCATCGTTATCGGCTGCCTGATCTCTTGGATCGGTTCCTTCTTCACATATGGATTCGGCCAACTGATCGAAAATTCAGACATCATTCGTAACGAAATGCAGCGTAAGGATTGATCCATTCATTTCCACAGTAGTTTTCAAAAAACAAGCACTCCTTGATTTTGAGCGTGTTATATTCAAACATTGCTCTGTTTGTTTTGATACGCTTCCATGCTATCATGGTTCCGAAAGGAGGGATTTGGAATGCATCTGAATCCTATACAAATCGGGGAGTATATCCAAGCAGGCCGGAAAGAACTGGGTATGACCCAGGCGGAATTGGGCGAACGGCTGAACGTAAGCGCTCAATCCGTCTCTAATTGGGAACGGGGCGAAACGCTGCCAGACATAGCCATTCTGCCTGATCTGGCGATAATCCTGCACTGTTCGGTAGACGCAATTTTGTTGGCCGGAGGTGGCAGCGGCGGGTTTCGGCGGCACGTCATGGTATCTCAGGTTCAGGAGGTGCTGAATTCGCTTGATCGCATGGGAGAACTGCTGGGGCGAGATCACTTTGTGTATCAATGTATTCTGGACGCGCTGAATAAACGAATGAACACCACCATCGAAGCGGCGTTTTCCGATCCCCATATTTTTGACGTGTTCACTGTAGAATTCCTGCTGACTTGCGTGCAGAATGGGGATTATGTGGATCCTCGGGACGTACAGGCCCATTTGCCGCCCAGCAAAGCCCGGGATTATTTGCTGCAAACGATCAAAGACCAGGGAATCCGCTGAAACGTTCTTATGAACCAACGAATTCAAGGAACAGGACGAATGTCTTTGTTCCTTTTTTCATTCAATCTGAGCTTTATTCCGGTTTTAGATCATTGACAAAATAATACAATCCAGTATAATAAAGCAGATAGTTTCCCGGAACTTGCCCACTTTACTGAGAGAAGGCATGCGGATGGAGCAGCGGAAGCCTAAGGTGTCCCCCTACGCGGTATTTTTGATTTTCAACACCGTGTTTTTCATGATGGACACCACCAATTCTTATTTCAACATTTATCTGGATGAGCTGGGCTTTTCCAAAACCATGATCGGCACCATCACCAGTGTGTCCAGCCTGGCGGCCATGATTTGCCAGCCGGTTTTTGGGGCCATGCTGGATCGGTCCGCCTCCCGGACCCGGATGCTGCAATTGCTCATTTTGATCACGGCCTGCCTTTATCCCTTGATTCTTTTAAACAAAAGCTTCCTGTACATTTTGCTGCTCTATACGGTTTATTTCATTTTCCGCCGCACCCAGCCCGCGCTGAATACCACCCTGACGGTAGAATTTGCGGAGCAGAATGGCAAAGATTATGGCCCCATCCGCATGATGGGCGCGGCGGGCTACACAGCCATGATGTTCCTGGTCAGCTTTGTGGCGGGCACGGATAACGGCACGGTGAAAACCTTCTGGCTGTACAGCCTGATCTGCGCGGGCAACATTCTGCTTCTTTTCTTCTTCCCATCCATGCCGGGCCATAACCTGGAACGGGGAAAAAGCCGGGTGTCTCCCTGGGTGCTGCTGAAAAACAAGGGCGTGCTGCTGCTGATCCTGTATCATGTACTGATCGCCACCGCCAACGGTCTGGGCCAAAGCTACTTTCCCATTTACGTCACCAGCGATATGGGGGCCAGCAATTCCATATACGGTCTCATGGTCACCATCGGCTCCATGATGGAAATTCCCTTCCTGTTTTTAGCGGATCGGATCATTCGCCGCTTAGGCATCCGGAAAACCATGTGTCTCCTGGGTATCCTCACCGCCGTTCGCTGGGGCAATTCCTTCTTTGCGGCCAGTACGGGGCAATTATTTATCACCCAAAGCATGAATTTCGTCATTATCATGGAAAACGTCACCATCGCTATTCTGATCAGCCGCCAGGTACAGTCTGAGCTGAAAACGGTAGCTCAGGCTCTGGTCGCTACCATCCAAGGCGTAGTCGGTATCCTGATTTCCTCCATGGCCGGCGGACTGCTGGCCGACGCCTTCGGTATCCGACCCCTGTTCCTCATTTCCGCCGGAATCGCTCTCAGTACCGCCGTATTGTTTTTCTTCCTGCTGAATGGGCGGAATGGAGAAACGCTCACTGAAAACTGATCTTTTATCTTCCGCCGTTATCCCGGCGGATTTTTTTGTCAATCATATATCTGGACAAGATTGATTAGAACGGATTTTGAGGTTGATTCTGTATTCAATTCCTGCTATCATTTTTTCAGGTGAACCATTACAAGATATTCAGGAAAGGGAGGTGTGCATGCTATGATGATCCGCAAGCGGATTTCTCGGCCTTGGTTTGCATAGCGGTGGCTATGTAAACCGGATACAGTTCCAATATATAGCCATCGCTTTCCTGAAATGAAAATGACAGGAGGGCTTCCATGCGCTATATACGGGCGGAAGATATTTTGCCATCCGAACTTTTAAGCGCCATTCAGGAGCATATCGACGGCGTGACGCTCTACATTCCCAGAAAAAGTCCCGCGAAAAGCACCTGGGGTTCCGTCAACGGAACGAAGAAATACTATGCCGAAAGAAACAGCCTGATCGTTAAAGAGTATTCAGGCGGAATCAGTATTCCCGCATTGGCTGAAAAATACTGTCTTTCGGAAAAGAGCATCCAGCGTATCATCAAGCGCTGTCCGATGCCTTGTTTTCCATACCAGAAAAAGAATTCAAAACCATGAAAACGCGAAAACCCCGCTCCTTGCGGAGCGGGGTGAAGTTACCGAAGCCTTGAATTACTTGGACTGGGTGGAAGCATACCATTCTTCCACTTCCTGAACCATCTTGTTCAGGCCGGCAGCGTTCAGTTCGTTCACATAGGCGTCCCAATCAGCGTCCACATCCTTGGCGCCAGTGATGAAGTCGATCATCCAGGTGTCCTTCAGATGGGTTACGTTGTTCTGGTTTTCAGCAACGGCGGGCAGAGAGAACTGCATCAGGTTCACGATACCGCCCTCTTCATAGCCGATGCTGGTGGCCCACTGGTTGCCCTTGGTGCCCTGCAGGATGGGCAGGGTGGGACCCCACTGGGTCGGGCCCCACTTATCGGTGGAAGCCTGAGGATAATCTTCGTCGAACTTGGTGGTGGTGCGGGCTACGGGAGCATCTTCATCTTCCCAGATCCAGTAGTTGCCGTATTCGCCGTACAGGGAAGTCCAGTAGTCGGTATACAGATCCTTATCCAGTACATACTGGTGATCCATGTATTCCATGATCGCGCAGATGCGTTCCCACTTTTCGGGATTCTCGGTGGCATCCTTGGAGAAGCAGTAGATCTGAGCCAGCAGGTTCCAGCTCTTCACGCCAGCGCCATAAGGGCCAACGGGGGGCTGACCAAGCACAACCACTTCGTCGGGGTTCACAGCCAGGAATTCCTTGGCCACGGCGCCGGCGTCGCAGTCTACCAGGTTGCCTTCTTCGTCAAACAGCTGATAAGCGCCGGGCATGACCCAGTGATAGTAGTTGCCGCGCACGGTCATACCAATGCGATGGTTCACGATGCTGTGGGAGATGGCCCAGTAACCGCCGGTGTTTTCACCAGTGATGAATTCGGGGTCAATGATGCCTTCCTTGTACCATTCATTGGCAACCTTCAGGGCTTCCTTGTACTGTTCGGTGGTAGCGGCATAAGCGGGCTTGCCATCGATCAGCTGGAAGTAGCTGTGGTCGGTACGGCCGTCGCAAGCGCCGGGGTTTACGCCATAAGCGCCCCACAGAGCACGCAGACCGTCGGAAGCCAGACCGTAGGTGTTCTGCTGGCCGTCGCCGTCGGGATCATTGAAGGTGAAGGCCTTCAGCACTTCGTGGAATTCATCCAGGGTGGTGGGGATAGCCAGGCCCAGTTTGTCCAGCCAGGTCTGATTGTACACCACGGGCAGATGGTAGATGTTGCCGGGAGCCACAGCGGGGATACCATACTGCTCGCCGTCCACAACGCCGTAATCCCAGAAAGCGCCGTCATGGAATTCATCGATGGCGTTCACAATGCTGGGGGCCTGAGCGCGCAGCACGTCCATATCGATGACGCCCAGTTCGCCGGAATCCACATAGCTGATGAACTGTCCGGGATCCTTCAGACGGATGACGTCGGGAGTTTCGCCAGCCATGATGTAGGTGTTCAGCACTTCGTTGAAGGTGCTGTCATCGATGGGCAGCATATCGATATCCACGTTGAATTTGTCTTCCACGAATTTGATGAAGTGGGAATCTTCTTCGGGAAGAGCGGTGAAGTACGTGGTCCAGGTGATCTTCAGCTTGTTCTTGGTGGACCAATCGGTTTCTTCGGCAGTAGCCGGGATCACCAGAGCGGTCAGCAGCATGGCGATCGCCAGGATCATAGCCAGGGTCTTGCGCATAGGGGTGTTCCTCCTTTTAATATATTGTTCAAGAAAAGCTGCACAGCCTTTCCTAAAACCGAATTGGAATGATTGATCATCAGCCCTTGACCGAGCCAACCATAACACCCTTCACGAAATATTTCTGCACGAAGGGATATACGCACAGGATGGGGATTGTGGCAACCATGATGGTGGCGGCCTTGATCGTTTCACTGGTCATATTGGTGGACACCTGCTCGCCGCTCAGGGAGGTGGTGGAGGCGTTGGTGCCAACCAGCACGATGCGGCGCAGGGTGATGGCCAATACCTGTTTGTCTGCCGCGCGGATGTACAGCATGGCGTCGAACCAGGCATTCCAGTGTCCCACAGCCGTCCAAAGGGCCACTGTGGCCAGAATGGGCAGCGACAGAGGAACGATGATTTTATACAGGATGACAATATCGTTTGCGCCGTCAATGCGGGCGGATTCCTCCAAGGAATCAGGCAGGGACATGAGGAAATTGCGCATGATGGTAATGTTGTATGCGGAAATCGCGCCGGGCAGGATCAGGGCAAACACGCTGTTCATCAGGCCCAGGTCACGAATGAGCAGATATTCAGGAACCATGCCGCCGGAGAAGAACATGGTGAATACCAGGATGCCGGTCCAGAATTTCCGATTGGGGAAGTACTTTTTACTCAGTACGTAGGCGAAGTGGAAGCCCAGCACCAGGGCCACCAGAGTGCCCACCACGGTACGGATGATCGTCCACAGGTAACCATTCCAGATGTTGGAGTCGGAGCAGACGTTTTTGTAGCTTTCCAGGCTCATGACCTCGGGCCAGATATACACTTTGGAAAGAGCCACCTTGTCGGCATCCGCCAAGGACAGGGCTAGTTCATACCAGAAGGGGTACAGCATGGTCAGCGCCAGAAGACCCAGAAAGATGAAATTGAATTTATCGAAGATATGCTCGCCCACGGTACGCTTGATTTTCCGGGCGTGATCGTGTTCTTTTGCAATGACTTTCGCGGTATTGCTCATCTTTTCTGCACCTCCTTCTTACCAGATACCGTTGTCGCTGATCTTCTTGGAGATGGCATTAGTTGTCAGCACCAGGATCAACGCGATCACGTTCTTGAACAGGCCCACAGCGGTGGACTTGGCCAGGCCCGCGTTGGATAGGTTCTTAAGGCCCAGGTCGTACGTGTAAACGCCCAGCACGTTGGCTACGCGGTATACGGCGTCGTTCATCATGTTGTACACCTGATCGAAGTTATCGTTCAGGATGGAGCCGGACTGAAGGATCAACATGATGGTGATGGTGGGGAAAATGGAAGGAAGGGTAATGTACCATACCCGTTGGAAACGGGTGGCGCCGTCGATCAGCGCCGCTTCGTACATTTCCTGATCAACGCCGGTCAGAGCGGCCAGATAGATGATGGAGCCCCAGCCTACGCCCTTCCAGATGTTGGTGACCACCAGCACCCAGCGGAAGGTTTCCACGCGGCCCATGTAGTAGTACGGTTCGCCGCCCAGGGCTTTCGTGATGGCCGCGATGGGGCCGGTGGAGGGGGACAGCAATTGAATGAACAAACCGGACAGGGTGACCCAGGAAATGAAGTGCGGCAGGTAAGACAGGGTCTGCACCACTTTCTTATACCGTTCGTGCCGCAGTTCGTTCAGCAGCAGAGCCAGGATGATGGGCATGGGGAAACCAACCAGCAGATTCATCAAGCCCAGGATCAGCGTGTTCCAGAAGGCGTTCCAGAAAACCGGCTGGGCGAACACATCCTGGAATACGGAGAAGATCGGGTTGGCCCACGCGGAACCGACGATGCCATCCTTCAGCTTGAAATTCTTGAAAGCGATCTGTACACCGTACATGGGGATGTACTTGAAGATGATCAGTACGGCCACACTGGGGATCAGCAGCAGCACCAGATACCGGCAGCGCCAGTATTGCTGCATCAGCCGCGTGAAGTAGTTGCCCTTCAAGTGCGGCGTCCCATTGGTTGCGGATGCCTTGGTGCTCATGGGTTCCATCATTCCTTCCTCTATTTGATTAAGGGAAAGCCTTAAAGCTTCATCCCGAACACCGGCTGGGTGCCGATGTGAATCACTTTTTCAAAAGGCGTATAGGCGGCAAAATACACCGTAAAGTGTTCGCCGCTCTGGGGATAGGCCCCGCCCATGCGGTTCTGAACAAAATGGCTGGCAAAAGCGGGGTTCAGGGTAAGTACCTCTCCCCTTTCGTTTTCCGCCTGCAGCTTGCCGCCAGCCGCCGTGATGCTGCCGCCGGGAACAGTTGTCAAAACAAAGTTTTCATTGCGCAGAGTATTCCCAGGCAGGAATCCCCATTCCAGACGCATGGGCACGCCGTCCAAGCCTTCCGTTTTGATTCGCATGTCCACCCCGTCTTCCACCAAGGACACGTCAACGGTGGTCGTCAGTTTATCTGCAATCAGCTTTTCTCGGGTGTTGGCGTTATCCATAGCCCACCAATCGTTGGTGGCGGGACCATCGCCCTGGAAAGGCTTGTAATACCAGCTGTCCACCTTGGAAGAAACGCGGAAGCCGTTTTCGATTTCTGTGATGGAAGTAGGCACGAAATTCCGCTTATCGCATACGTTGCCATAAATCACCAGATACAGCGTGTTTTCGCCGTGCTGGAAATACAGGAAATTGGGCCGCCCGGCCATGACGGTGCAGGAGAAATCTCCCTTGCGCATACGGGCGATGTTGGATTTATCAAACAGCCGCTTTTGATGCTCGATTTTGGAAAGATCGGGCTTAACGCGCTTTCCGAATTCCTCCAGATCGGGATACAGCGCCAGCCATTCGATTCCCCGGGGCATATGATCATGCGCGGCAGCCGTTTCCCAGCAGTATTCGCTGTAAGCGGCTAGCTTTTCATCCCGGAGCAGATAGCCGGTGAGCAGGAACAGCATATAATAGCTTTCCAGGTATACTTTTTTCCCATAATCCTGCCGGGTGGAATTGTTGGTGAACACAGAGCCGTCAGGATCGATATAAGAAAGCATCATCAGCAGATTGCTTTTCGCCGCTTCCAGATAGGTTTTATCTCCGGTAGCCAGGTACAGCCGGATCATCTGATCGTCATTCACTGCATTATAGGTTCCGGTACTGCGTTCGGCGAATTCGCCGTTTTCATCAATATCCAGGCCCTCGCCCAGGTACACGTC
This sequence comes from Clostridia bacterium, assembly GCA_030537395.1. Taxonomy (GTDB): domain Bacteria; phylum Bacillota; class Clostridia; order Christensenellales; family Aristaeellaceae; genus RUG563. The sequence continues at coordinate 21,344 of JAUNMW010000019.1, forward strand.
CGCCTTCCGGGAAAAATCCTCCCGTCCGCAAATCCTGGCGGCATGCTTTAAGCACGCGGAAATGGCCCAGCGATGGTTGGGAGTATGGAACCCGCCGTTCATCACGCCCTCGCTGCAGCTTTCGATCAGCCGTTTCATGGGAGCCTTCAGCCATTCCGACTCAGCGCTTTCATCCTTCTCCAGCAGCCACCAGGCGTTCATCATGGCGTTCATGGTAAACGCGGTATCCGGCGCGGAATCAAAATTGCAGGGCGTCAAATCCAGACATCCGCTGGGGCGCTGATGACGGAACAAATAGTTTAACGCATATTGAATGGCTGTTTTTACTTGTGCATCGTGATAAAACTTACTTTGCCGGATCACATACGACACGCACAAATGGGAAAGAAAAAAACCGCAGTGACGGGAATCAATATGTCCGCCCATTTCCACGAAAGCGCCCTGATCAGGGTTTTCGTTTTCCTGAATCTGCCTGGATAAAATGCGGGCAGTTTCTGCATCACGTTTCAGCAGGATTTCATCAAAATGCGTCATGTTATCCCTTCCATCATCAATCGCATGGTGAATGCGGTAATTATTTTTCCTTGTTCTAAGTTATTTTACACAATAATGAAAGGCTTGTCAATAGCGTTTTTTATGCGTCTTGTTATATTATTGTCATATTTTGGGTATTTTCCTCATTTATCCATGATATATCTCAGCGTCATGATTTCAAAGGGTTTGAGAGAAATGAAAACCATGTTTCCCTGCCCGATCAAATCGCCCGTTTCTCTTTCATCCATGGAGGACCGATAAATCCGGCCGGCTTGCGGAAGCGTCAGCTTTTGCGATTCCGCCGCTGTGCCCAAACTTTCATACAGCCGCAGGATCACGCCGTTCCCGTCCTCCGCTGGCTTCACGGTATCAATCAGAACGCTCCCCCCCTCGCAGGAGAGCCCCTTGCGGGCATCGCAGTCTCCCTTGATCGCGCGGATGGGCACATTCAGTTCCTTCCCCGCTTTGGCCAAATCAGCTTCTGAAAAGGCGCAGCCGAAGGGATAGAGCGTATAGGTGAAGCGATGCCGACCCCGATCGCAGGTATCATCGGGCACCAGCGGCGCGCGAAGCAGGGTCAGGGCCATTTCTCCCCGATCCGTGCTCAGGCCATACAGGCCGTCGTTCAGCAAAGCAAAGCCCCTGTTTTCCTCACACAGCGCGCTGTAGCGGTGATTGCTCACTTCATAGCGATCCGAAGCAAAGGGATGGGAGCGGTGGCAGGGCCGCTTCACATAACCAAATTGGATTTCGTGAACGGCATCCTGGCTAAGCACGTTGCTTTCAAAATGCGCTTTGAGCATTTTTCGCCGCTCATGCCAATCCACTTCTGTTTCAAAGGTCAATTGCTTTTCCAGGGGCCGCAGCCGAATGATCTGGCGGGCTGTGCTTTCCTCAAAGGCATAGCTCACAGTGATTTCCGCGCATTCCGGAGTATTGCGGCTGATATGGGCCTCGGCCTTCACGGCTTCGGGCATCAAGCCTTTCTTCCACTCCCGATCCATCTCCCATGCGTCATACACCGTCTGCACGTTTTTATACAGCCGCCAATCATTCATCACCTGGCCGGGATTCAGATAACTCCGCTTGCTGCCGTTTGTGATCGTCCGCAGTGCCGTAACTCTTCCCCGTCTGTCGATTTCAGCCTCCAGGAAGCTGTTTTTCAGGCAAAAGCCTTCTTCCGTTTCGGTGAGAAACACCCTGTTCTCTGGAATCAGGCTCAACCGCGCCTCATCTGCCGGAATAGATTCATAGGGCAGCAGCTCCGCGTACATTTCCCGTCCATTGGGCAGCGTTACCCAGCCGGAGCGGAACCAAGGAAGGGGATTGATCAGCGTATAGCCCTCTCCCGCCCCGATAAACCGGGTTCTGGTCCACAGCTGATCGTTGAGAGGACGCAGCGTATCGACGATGCCCTGCAAAGCCTCCGTCGCTTCCTGATGCACCCTGGCAATGCCGACGCCCCCCGCAATATCATGGAATTGATTGATCATCAGCGTTTTCCAGGCATTTTCCATGATTTCTTTGTAGGGACCCCTTTCTTTTTCGGTCAGGGATGAAAGCAGCATTTCCGTTTCCTGAATGGCTTCTTCCGCCCGGCGCATAGCGACCTTCTGTCTGCGCTGCACGGAATACGTGCCCCGATGCCAGGCCAGATACAGTTCACCCACCCACCGGTTTCCTGCCGTCTGCCGGGCCGTTTCTTCAAAGAATCCCTTCAAGCTTCCCCATTTGGCTCTCGGCGCGCCTTCCAGATTGTCAAGGCGTTTGATCATTTCCAGCATATCCCGGGTGGCCCCGCCGCCTCCGTCCCCGTAGCCGAAGGAATACAGCATGGTATCAATATTCCGGCGCTGGCTGCGCTCCGTCTCCCAGCGGCGATGGAACAGCTGAGGATTTACCGGTGCGTTCGCCTTGAAGAAGGACAGCGCTTCCACCGTGGAGCCGTCCATTCCTTCCCAGATAAAGTTCTGGTAGGGGAAGCGCTGGGTTTCGGGATCAGCCCGCAGCAGCTTTTCCGTGGCAAAGTAGGAAATGTTCAGTTTTTTAAAAATCTGCGGCAGGCAGGCCGAATATCCAAAAGTATCCGGCTGCCAGGCGACCTTGGATTCCACGCCGAACTGCTCCCGGAACCACTTTTTCCCATACATGAGCTGCCGGATCAGGCTTTCTCCGGAGGGCATATTGGTGTCGCATTCCACGTAGAAGGCTCCCTCCGGTTCGATCTGGCCCCGCTGATAAGCTTCTTTCACCCGGTTCCAGGTATCCGGGTCCTGCTCCATCAGCATATCCAGCAGCGCGGGTTCGCACAGCAGAAAGCGATATTCCGGATATTCCTCCATCAGCGCCAATTGATTGGCGTAAGTGCGAACGGATTTTCTTCTCGTTTCCTCCAGCGGCCAAAGCCAGCCCAAATCAATGTGGGACTGGCCGAACATCCACATGGTGGGCATGGTGGAGCCGTTGACGCAGGCCAGCGCTTCCCGCAGCGCTTTTCTGGCTTCTCGGAAGCTTTCTTCCCGGGGGCCCCTGGGCAGTTCATAATCGGCAATGCGGGTAAACTGATCCAGCGCCTCCGCCACCTTCAAGGCCCGCAGGCTGTTTTCCGGCAATATCTGCTGCAAACTGTCCAGCGTTTCCACGTCCAGCATCAATTGGTAGGCGTCCTCGTTCCACAGGGCAATGAAGCTTTCCCCTACTGTGCACTGCTTCCCGGTGACCGGCGGGACGGCAGGCCGTTCCGGCGGGCAGGGTCCCAGGGTTTCCAGACGGGCGCCATGACCGGCGTAGCATTCGATCAAAATGTGGCAGGTTTCCCCCGCCTTCGCGCACTTTGTCAGCGTTACATAAGGATGCCCCTTATCAATGGAGCCGATGGCTTTGCCATTGACATACGCCAGCATTTCTTCGCCCACCGGGGCGAACAGCACCACCCGGCGGCCATCGCAGGCTTCCGGCAGTGTAATATTTCCACGGAACCAGCCATATTCCCACTTGTCGCCCCAGGCGGTTCCGGGAACGCATGGCTTAAACGGGCCTTTTTCCGCTTCATCAGGGGTCAGGCGGGAAAACGTGGTAAAATAAGAGAATTCCACATTTCCAGCAGGATCGTACAAATGATTGGGCAGTTCATTTTTCCACATTTTGAAACGTTGACTGATTTGTCGTCCCAGATCGTACATATGCTTATTCCCCTTCGTACAGCTTATTCAGTCTTTCGCATTCATCCCGAATCCAGCCGGGGATGCGCTCAAAAAGCGATTCCCAGGTCATATAGACGCTTTCAATTAGCTTTGTTTCCGTAAAGCGCATGGAGGGATGGAACGCCAATTTGTCATGCAGATAACGAAAGCTGTGGGCATCATCCTTTTTCGTGGGAGTAAACAAATCCTTTCCCGTGGGCGAATATTCCGCACAAAAGGGATTCCCGATCAGCACAGGCCCTCCTGCCTCTTTATCGCAGCATACGTCCCAGCGGGGAACGATGCGGAATAAATCGCCCGCAGGCAGAAAAGCATGCTTCCCGGGCTGGCAGAAAGCATGTATATGGCCGTCCGTGGGTTCAAGCGATCCCTGCAATCCCGGCACCAACAGCACCAGATATTTCCCGTGGAAGCTGGCTTCTGCCGCAGCAACATTTTCTTCCGAATCCACCGTGACCCAGATATGCTCCAGATCATACATATGTTGGATGTCGTAATCGAAATAATAAGCGTATTCGATCACAGTCCCGTTTCGGGGTACAGTAACAGTGCGCTTGGGAAAGGAAGCGCTGCTCGCCGTTTCCCGGAACACGGTATAGCCAACTGCACGGACGGGAATGGTTTCATTTTCATCAAAATGGAGGATCGGCGCGTAACGCAGCGCGAGGGCATGGTCGGGCAGCATAATGAACCCCTCCTGTGATATGATATACGGCATCTGATTTCATTATATCGGAAATGAAAAAAAAGTAAAGAAAAAAATCCTGCACATTCAAAAGCTTTATATGCAGCAATTGAAAAAAAGAATCGTTTATGCTATGATACCTTTAGAAAACGCTGGAAGGGACGATACAAACATGCCAGAAACAAAAAAAAAGCTGATCATTATGACGGATATTGGCGATACAGTAATCGATGAAGGAACGGAAGTGCGGAATCAGAACGGTGATGTCGTAAGCGCCGAATGCATCCCCGGTGCAAAGGAAACCTACCTTCGCCTGTATGAGGAAGGATACACCATCATCATGGTAGCCGATGGCACCACCCCCTCTTTCCACAATACCATGGAGCAGCACGGCATGGATCATGTTTTCTCCGCCTGGATCATTTCCGATAAGATCGGCGAGGACAAGCCCAGCCCCAAAATGTTCTCCGCCGCCATGATGGCGCTGAACCTGAAGGAAGAAGATAAAAAACGCATCATCATGATCGGTAACAACGTGAAGCGGGATATTCGCGGCGCGAACCGATTCGGCATCCGTTCCGTGCTGATCGATTGGTCTGCCCGCCGTCCCTATGTCGAAGAACTGCCCGAGGATCATTTTACTTACCGCATCCACACCCCCGAAGAAATCCTCCCCTTGGTACGCCGTCTGGAAGCGGAACTGGAATCATAATGCTTTTATATACTCTAAAAAAATCGGCTGGATCGTTATCTTGATCCTGCCGATTTTTTTTATTCATTTACGGTTTCTGCTTCCTCAAAGTCCGGGTCCGCCTCCGGCATATGCTGACAGCAGTACAGGAAAGCGTCCTCGCCGTTATCCTCATAATATCGTTTGCGCACGCCCACATATTCAAAGCCCAGGGATTTGTATAGATTTTGCGCGATCACGTTGCCTCGCCGCACCTCCAGCGTGGCGTACACCACGCCCAAGTTGGCGGCATACTGTAAAAGCCCTGCTGTCAGTGCCCGGCCGATCCCCCGGCCACGATAAGCTTCCAACACGGCGATATTGGTAATATGCGCTTCATCCAGCACGATCCAGGCCCCGGCAAAGCCCAAAATTCTGCCCTCTTCCTCAGCCACCAGGTATCTGGCGCAGGTGTTGGTAGTCATTTCTTTGATGAAATCTTCCCGCTTCCATGGTTTTTTGAAGGTGGCCTGCTCGATGGCGTGCACGCCGTCCACATCCTGAAGCGTCATCCGACGGATCAATACGTTACTCATGGCCCAGCTCCCGTAAATTCTTTTGCCTTTCCGCCTGCGGCGGTCTTAAGTACAGCGGCGACAATTCCTGATAGCTGATCGCCTGATTCCGTTTATTCCAGGCCAGATACGCCGCGGAAGCGGGCCGCAGAAAAGCCAGATGGGATGGAGCAAATTCAGCCCGGTCACCCAGGATTTTTTCAATTTCGTCCCGATGCACCGGCATGCCGTCTCCTAAAAACAGAAGCCTTTCTCCCAAAGAAGATACCTTTTCCAAATACGCTTCCAGCTTGATGGGTTCATCCGGAAGCAGTCTTTCCAGCGTACCTCCCCGGAACGCAGCACCGTATACCTGCCCGGCCCTTGCATCCTGGATAGGACAAATTATCCCGGGATAGGGCTGGACTCCGGCAGCCATGGCCTCCAGTGCGTCCACCGCTATGCAGGGTTTGTTCTCCGCATGGGCTAGCGCCTTTACCGTGCTGACCCCGATGCGCACTCCTGTAAAGGAACCGGGGCCCACGGTAACGGCAAAATAATCCGTATCTTCTATTTTCAGGCCGGTATGAGCATAAGCTTCCTCTGTTATAGGAAGAATGGATTGGGAATGGGTAAAAGCGTTCACGGCCATGGCTTCATAGCGCACCACGCCGTTTTCCATCAGCGCCGCGCCGGCCACGGGACCGGATGTATCCAGGCAAAATAAGATCATTGCAGCATATCCTCCGACATTAAAAATCCACCCCGGGGCTCAAAATAGATTTGCCGGGTGTTTTCATTCACTGTATGAATGCGGACATTCAGCACCCGCTCCGGCAAAAACTCTTCTGCCTTCTCGCTCCATTCGATCAGGGAAACGCCGTCGCCGTGCAGCTGTTCCTCAAACCCCATTTCGGCAATTTCCTCCGGATCATCAATCCTGTACCAATCAAAATGATAAAAAGGAAGGGAACCTTCGTCATAAGCGTTCAGGATGGTAAAGGACGGGCTGGGCACAGGCCCCGTAATGCCCAGGCCACGGGCGACGCCGCGGGCCAATTCGCTTTTCCCGGCCCCGAGCTCCCCCTGTAAAAGCACAATATCTCCCGGTGTCAGCATCTTTGCCAAGCGCGCGCCCAGCGTCCTGGTTTCCTCCGCCGAATGGGTTTCGATCACGTTTTTCCACCTCATCTTTCAAACCAATTATACCGCCGGATCAAAAATTCTGTCAACCAAGGGCGCTACATGATGGCAAACCCCTGCAGGTAAAACAGGCTGTATACAAAGAACAGCATGCCTGCAATGAAAAACAGAAACCTCCGGGCCGTGCCGTCCCTGAGCTTGGAAAGAATGATAAAAATCGGCACGCAGCCCAAACCATACCTCCCCCCGCTGATCATCCATCCGGACAGATAGGTAAAGCCCAAATAGGCTCCCCCATACAGCAGATACATCATGCGTTCCTTCCGTTTTAAGCCGTAAAACAGCACAAAGAGAATGCCGAAATAAAGCG
>JAUNMW010000253.1 GCA_030537395.1 Clostridia bacterium
TTTTATCAGTTGCTCATCGTGAGTGCAAGAATCAGTTCAGCTATATATCTGTACTCTGCACTCTGTACTCTGTTCACTCCTTCATCGAATACGGCTTTATTATTCAGCAAATCGTTTTTGCCCTTTGAAAAGCTCCAGCCGGCAGCCGTGAAGCTGCCGGCTGGAAAGTCTGCCTTGGCTGACTTATTCTGTTTGTTTATTCCTGAATGAACCAGGTGTAGGGCTTGCCAAAGCCCAGGAAGCGCAGTTCGTCGCAGTAGGTGTAGCCGTCGGGCACGTTGTGCACGCGATTGTTGAAGGCCATATAGTTGGAAGCGGTGTTCAGGAAGCCGATGACCCAGGTGTTTTCATAGTGGCTGCGGACGATGCGGGTGGCGGCGGCCTGCAGCTCTTCAATGGTGCTGGCGGTCACCAGAGCCTTGGTGGCGTTGATCAGCTCTTCCATGGGGGACCCGGCTTCGGGAATCAAGGGTTCGGGGAATTCCAGGCCGTACTTGCCAACGAAGGCGGTGTTGGTGCGGTTGGCGGCCATGGAGTCGGGACGGAGCATCACATTGAAGGAGCCGATGCCTTCCCAGGCAACCATCACTTCATCGCCGATGTAGTAGCGTTCGCTGCGCTTGGAGCCGTCGGTGTTGGCATGCTCGGATACCAGGATACCGATCTGCTTGTAGAACTGGGTCAGCAGCGCCACGCCCTGGGCCTGCATTTCGGTGCCGGTGGTGTCGATTTCCAGGTGCACGGGCTTGCCGTCGTTTTCGCCGCCCACGAAGGTGCGGTAACCGTCGGCGTTCAGTTCTTTGCTGATGCCTTCAATGCCGTCCAGCAGGGCGTTGGCGGCGTCGATGTCGTATTCGGTCCACTTTTCGGGAGCGCCTTCAATGTAGTCGCCGTTGCCCTGAGGCGCGGCGGCCTGGCATACGTCGTTCAGGCCGTTGGTGAGGATTTCGTTCATTTCCTCGCGGTCCACGGCGATGGACAGGGCATGACGGAAATCAATGTTGGCAAACAGCGCGCGGTACTGGGGATCCTTATAAGCCTGGTTCAGCTGCAGGCCGTCGGAGGCCCAGCTGGTGGAGGCGAAGGACTTGATGGAGAACACGCCGCCCTTGGAGCCGGCCAGGTAGGTGGCCAGATCAGCGGAGCCGAAGCCCACGAAATCGATATGGCCGGCCATGATTTCCTGAGCGTGCAGGCCTTCGTCCATCTTGATGTATTCGATCTTATCGATGTAGGGCAGCTGACGGCCGTCGGCATCCACCTTCCAGAAGTAGGGGTTGCGCTCGAACACCAGGGTGGTTTCGGTCAGCGCGGAGGTGTTTACCCAGGGGCGCAGGGTGGGGCGTCCCACGTACTGCCAGTAGCGGTAACCCAACTGATCGCACAGCTTGGAATAGTCGCTGAAATCATACAGCTCGCTGCGGGCCTTGGCGTTGGCCAGGGCTTCTTCTTCGGTGACGGTCTTGAGGCCTTCGCCGCCGATGAGCTTAAGATCGCTTTCGCCGGACCAATGGGGTTCTTCCATGTTCACGGCCATGATGTCCTTATACCAATCCTTGGGGCAGAACATCCACTTGTTATCGATGCAGATGGCCTGCAGCAGGGTGGGCTTTGGGCTGTACAGGGTGATGGTGAAGGTGGTGTCGTCCACATAGCGCACCTGGGCGGGCTTGAGCAGGCCGTCGGCGGGATCGGTGCTCATGTACCAGTTGTACTTCTTCGTGGTGTTGGACCAGGAAACGGTGCCGGTTTCGGGATCCACCTTGGTCACCAGCACGTAGTTGTAGTAGTACACGCAGTCGGTGGCGGTGAAGGGCGTGCCGTCGGACCATTTCATGCCGTCGCGCAGATAAATGGTGTAGGTCAGGCCGTCTTCGCTCAGGTCATAGCCCTTGGCCACGTTGGGGGACACGGTGCCGTCGCTTTCCAGACGGAACAGGGGTTCCTCACCGTGCATGCCAAAGTACCACAGGCCGCCGTTGTTCGTGCGCAGGGTGCCGCCGAAAACGGGGGTTTCTTCGGGATCGTTGTCACTTTCCACATACGGGTCTGTGGGAATGCGCGCTTCCAGCGCGGGCAGTTCACCGGCGGCTACCTTTTCGGCCAGCACCGGGGATTCCTTGGCGATGGTTTCCTCCGCCACAGCCGTGAAGCCGGCCATGGTGCTCAGCAGGATCGCTACCGCCATTACGAGGGAAAGCAGCTTTTTCATGTTTACTGTACCTCCATGCTTTTTTCCATTATCCTGAAGGAATTTTTCACATGTGTATACAGCGAATTCCGATGCAGGATAATTCATTGTCAAAATTATAATATAAATCGGCCGAATTTTCCATGTCGATTTGACGCTTATTTATGCATGCTTCCCGCTGCGCCGCGGGGCGCCGATTGCTGGATTTCGCGGGAAAACAATGGAATATTGGGGGATAATCTCCGCGCAAAGCAAAATGAAATCTATATTTGGAAGAAAAAGGATTTTGGCTTTTTGCGTTTCAGCCTCAGAAAAAATAGCGGTTGGGCAGAGGGGCCTCCGGGCATGGGACGCCGATGGCGCATGCCGGTTGACGGAGGCGCGGATGGATGATTCCGCTTTCACAATAACACATGATTTGGCAGAAAACAACATAAAAATTTTTCAAATACAGAGACAAAAATACATATTTCCGGCACGCGCTTCCACATGTACCGGAAATATGCTTCCTGCCTATTCATTTTTGAAGGGGTGGATGGCTGCTTTTCAAATGCGCGTTATTTTACCGGCGGCAGCGAACGAAAGAGCATATTGCCGGGACATTCCCGCATGACCGTGCCCGCGTAGGCGTTCAGCTGCTCCGGGGCGTACTGCTGCCAGAGGCGATAGCCCGCGTCCTCTGTCCAGGCCGGATCGTCGCTGCTGTATTCCCCGGCAAAATAGGCCAGATTGAAGCGGGTGATGTAATCCAGCATCCCTTCCAGCGCGTCGGCGGGAATATTCAAAGCGGCCAGGGAAGCGCGGCTTTTTTCCCGGGCGATGGATGCGAACCATTCCCGGCTCAGGGCCTGGAACCCCTCGGGCAGACTTGCATCGCTTAAGGCTTTGGCTTCATATGTCAAGGTGCTGTCATCCTGAAGCGTTACCAGCGCGTATCGATGGGGTGCTATGCAGAAGCCGCCGGTGGCTGCGTCGGTCAGGCCGTTTTCTCCGGCGATGTGCTGAATGTGCATGTGCCCCGACAAGTTCAGCCGCACCCCGTATTCCCGGGCCAGTGCTTCCATGGCTTCATGACCGAACATTTGATACATTTCTTGCAGAAATTGGGTGTGAGCCAGCAGATTATGATGGGTGAAGGTAACTGCTTCCGCCCCCGCTTCCTGGGCTCCCATCAGCACGCTTTCCATCCATGCCCTGTGATCCGCCGTGAACAGGCCGAACGGCTGGGCCGAGGGCTTATAATAGGAAACGTCCGGCAGCACGGCCCACAGTTCGTCGCTGATCTGTACATGATAGGACAGATTGGCGTTTTCTTTTCCCTCCGCGTGCAGCATGAAATCCCGGTAGATTTCCGCAAATTCCGCCGGGGTCACCGTTTCCGCGCTGTCCCAGGAATACTTATAATAGATATGGGCGTTTTCGCTGTTGATATCGTGATTGCCGGGGATCACCCACACCGGCGTGCCCCTTTCCTCGATGGCGGCAAACCATTTTGCCAGCTTTTCATGGCTGGCTTTTTCTCCGCTCAGCGTCAGATCGCCGGTGACGATCAGGGCGTCGGGCCTGAGGGCTTCCGTTTCCGCCAGCAGACCGGCCATCAGCTCCTCGCTGTATTGGGTGATTTTTCCATCGTCCCTTTTCAGCGCCACCAAAAACAGTTCGCTGTCCTGGTAAAATTCCGGGGCCAGATAATGTATGTCGGTGACTGCCATTATCCGGGTTTCCGCCCCCGCGGTCAGGGGAGCCAGACAAAAGAGGACCAGGGCGGCCAGGATAAAAAGCTTTCTTTGAAAAGGCATGCTGTTCGCCTCCGAATCATCAGGAATGGGACAGAGTGCGCAGATTGCGCAGATCGTATGTTCTGATAAAGGGCTCCAGCGCCAGGCCCTGCCGCAGATAATACAGCAGCAGCCGGGCGCAGGCCAGGCAGTCGCTGTCCGCCTGGTGATGGTTCAGGGGAATATCCAGCGCGCGGCACATGGTGTCCAGCTTATGATTGGGCAAGCGGGGACAGCATTTCCTTCCCATCTGCACCGTGCAGGCATAGGGCAGTGAAGCCGGAGCCGGGATGCCGTAATCCGTCAGGCAGCAGGCCAGTACCCGCATATCAAACGGCGCGTTATGGGCCAATAGAATGCCGCTTTGCATCACCGGGCCAATGATCTCCCATACCTGCGGAAACGTGGGCGCACTGCGTACCATGTCCGCCGATATGCCCGTCAGCGCGGTATTGAAGGCGTCAAAATGAGTTTCCGGATTGATCAGCGTGGTGTACTTTCGCGTGATCCGTCCGTTTTCAATCACCGCCACCCCGATGGCGCTCATCCGGTCGTTGTAGCTGTTGGGCGTTTCCACGTCAAAGGCGATCACGGGACGGGAGATACTGGAGGGTGTGTTGTTCATTATGGTTTTTCCTCGCTTAAAACGCCCTTTAAGTTACGTAGTTAGTATCAACTAAGGGGTTACGCCGGGGTTTCACCCCGGACCCCACCAGGGTGGTGAGTATCCGCAAGCTCAATCGTCGCAACTCCCCACAGGGGAGATTGCTCGTTTCGCTTGATCTCACCGCCGATTCGATTTCTGCCACTGGCAGGAATCGGCGGTTCGTCCCTGGACCCGCAATCGCGGAATATGCTTGGTAGGATGAGAAAGCGTTGTTCCCG
>JAUNMW010000254.1 GCA_030537395.1 Clostridia bacterium
AGACCGTGCGGGAACTGTTTGACCGTGGGGTGAAGGTTCACATTCTCAATATGGGTTTGGTAGAAAATACGCTGACTGGAAATCTCATTTTGACCGTTATGCTTGCTTTTGCCGAATATGAACGGGGTATGATAGTCGAAAGGACGCAATCCGCAAAAATGGTACTTCGGCAAAACCCTGATTTTAAGGATGGCAGACCACGCAAGTATTCAGACGCACAGATTCAGCTTGCCCTTGACCTTTTGAAAGCTGGCAAGAGCTATGGACAGGTTCAGAAAATGACAGGAATAAGTAAATCAACGCTTTTACGGGCGAGAAGGCATATGAAAATGGTGGGGTGATGCCCCACCATTTTAACTGAACTCCTTTTTGCTGTTTGCTTTCAGCAGGTTTTCTTTAAGTTCCTTTGTGATTTTCATGGTTTTCCTCCTCCTGTATTGATTCTCCTGAAGCTATTTATGATTATATTCATACTCCATGAATGATCACATATTTGTAATTTGAGCGGCGCTTCCTTTCCCCAAGGCCAGGAAATAAAGGCCGTTTTCCTCCGGTGTCCAGGGCTGGTCGTTCAGCAGATAGCCGGAAAATTCCCGGGGCAGCTGCACATACATTTGATGATCGCGGATCGCCGTCAGCGTTGCCCGGAAGGAAGGACGCGCAATATCCCATTGCATATTCACCCATCCGTCCTGATACCGGAAGGAGCGGATTTCTCCTTGATACAGTGCTTCCGGCAGGGCGGGCAGCAATTTAAGCAGATCGCCCGAGGATGAAAGCAGCATTTCCTGGATGGCGTTCACATAGCCCATGATGGCGTCCAATTGCACCGGAGCCGGGTCCATGTTGAGGGAGATGTTCATGCCCCGCCAATCGTTGTGGAGGGTAAAAAAGCTGTTTGTCAGGCAGGATTGGGCCATTTTATCAAGACAGTCCATGGCGTCTTCACCTTTTTCCAACCGGGCGTAAATGGCCGCCATGTGGGCCATGCTCCAGCCCGTTTGGGCGTCGATTTCCCGTAAACGTACTGCCAGCTCAAAGGCGGGAAGCAAATCTGCTTTGTGCAGGGCGTTGACTTCGGTTCCCGGAAACACCGGATAGATATGGGACAGGTGCCGGTGATCGTGCCGCTCCTGGAAGCGGTCATCCTGCCATTCCTTCACACCGCCCTGATCGTTGAGCTTGTAATCCGGGATGGCGTTCAGGATTTTTTCCCACGCGGGTACGTGGTTTTGCAGCTGGGGCCAGGTTTCCGCGAAGGCGCACATGTTGGTGAAGAACTCTTTCAGGATCGCCAGGTCGATGGTGGAATTGACGGTGGTGGGCATGGGATGGGCCATCTGGATATGCTTGGGCGGCATGAAGTTGCCCGGAGTGTTTTCCGGGGACACGCTGGGATAAAAATGGATGCTGCCGTCGGGATAGAAGGTGACGAAATCCTCATAGAAAGCCGCCACTTCCAGAAGATACGGCAGGATGCTGGTTTCAAAATATCCATCGTCCTTCGTATACTGGGCATACCGGGCGTAATGCTGGGCGATCCACCCGGCAGCCCCCACCCAGTTCATGATCACCGGCACCACCTGATTGGGCGCGGAAACCCCGGGCGTGGTGCCCGCCGTCATGTACAGGCCCTTCATGCCGAACAGCTTTTGGGCGTTATTCTGAAAGGCCGGGATGCGTTCATTGTAATACCGGAAAAAGGCTTCGTGGAAGGGCAGCAGATTCCCGGCGAACACATGCCAGTAAATCATCTGGATGTTTTCATTGGCCATGTTGTGGGGCCACATCAAGCGGTAATCCCCCGCCCACAGGCCGTACATGGGAAAGGGATCCGCCTGGGGGTCCGTGCCGCAGATGAACAGATACCGCCCGTAGCGCCACAGCTTTTCGATCAGCTCTGTGGGCTGCTTTCCGCTGTACGATTGCAAAAGCAATTCCTCATTGCTGTGCCATTCTTCCGGCGCGGGCAAGGAAAAGTCCGCGCTGTGATACCAAGCTTCGTGGATTTTTTTATGTTCTGACAAGAGGGCATCATAATATGCGGACAAAGCGTCCAGCGCCTGCTTCGCTTCTTGCAGGACGGTATCCCGGTCCCGTGTTTCCCCGGCAAAAACGGAAATCAGCGCCAGCATATCCTTTGCGCCGGATACCGTCAGGGTGTCCCGTTCCGTCTGCACTGCGCCGTCGGCATATACCTTCACGCAGACGCCGTACAATGCATCATCATCGTTCCGGGCGGTGTAAATCAGGTACGGCGCTTGAGATACGCATTCCATGGAATCCAGGATGTGCTGACCGTACTTTTCCAGCCCGTCGCTTCCTGTGTTCCGATGCGGCGACAGAGACAGAGAAATGGATAAATCAGCCTGATTGGAGGTCAGCCGCTTGACAACGACCCCATGAGGTCGGGAAACAAACAGGCGCGAGGAACGAACGGAAATCCCTTCCTTCCAAGTGGAAAAGACTTCGCCGCTGTCCATGTGAATGCCCCGGAGATAATCGGTAAAGCCGGCGACAGGTTTTATCTGGATGCGCAGATCGGCTACCGGAAACGGCGATTGAAGCTGGGTTTGATAATTCTGTTCTTTCAGGGCATTGACCACCGTCCAGCTGGCTTCCTGAAAACGCTCCGCGTCCATCAACTCCCGCAGGCGATGAAAAGCATCGCTGACGTCCGGCAGTTCTGCTTCCTTGCCGTTGTGCCACAGCTTGTGATGGGTGAGCATCACGGTTTCATCCTTCACCCCGCCATACACGTCCGCGCCAATGAAGCCGTTGCCGCTGACCAGCCCGTCCCGCCACAGATCATGCCACCAGGAAGCGGGGGTGCGCATAAACAGGGTATCCCGATTGAATTCCATGTTGCTGCCTCCTTAATTCAGACTCTAACAATATTACATGAAATGTAAATAAAAATCAAGCAATATAAGTATATAGCAGAACAAAAATGTGAATTTCCTTCCTAACCCCATCACCTTCCATTTGGGAGGTGATTTTCTTATGATGGAAAATTACAATACATTCGCAGAAATGGAAGCTTTACTCTTGACCGCTATTGAGCTTCCAGGCAACAGCATCAAGGAAATAGCGGCGGCAACAGGCATTAAGCCAAATACCATTTACAAGTGGAAATCCAGCGGCAGAACGCATCTATCACCCAAAAAAGCGGACAAGCTTCTGCTTTACTTCATCCAGAATGAGCCAGAACGCCTTGAATTTGCTGAATCATTACAAGCGGGTACTTTATTAGATTATAAAAAGAATAATACTTCTGTTCTTTCTTCTTTGAACAGAGGTAGCGAAACGGAGGATTAACTATGGCAGATTTCGATTATTTCAAACAATATGTTTCCGAAATGGAAAGAATAAAAGCGCGGACAGCCCACGATGAACACATTTTAGAGTTCAGGGCAATGTGCGCTAAAATGATTAACGATGCGATACCAGATATAAAACAGCAATGCGTAGAGGCTTGTAGGAATGAACTGAAATTGAATCAACGGCAGGAAGCAAAGAAGGAAGAAAAAGTGGATGTGAAACTCAACTTTTCCGATATTGAGCGGCAAATCAGGAATGCTTTCAGCAGGGTTTTCAGATAAAGCAAATCGTGGTATAATAGCCAAAAGTTGTACTATACTACCCGAAACATGAAGGGAGTAATCCAAATGGCACGCGGTAAAAACCAAAAGTTGAAGCTTCTTTACCTAAAGCAGTTCTTTGAAGAAATGACGGATGAAAACCATCCCGCCACTATGCCAGATATTCTGGCCTATTTGGAAAAGCATGAAGTGCAGGCAGAGCGTAAAAGCATATATGATGATTTGTATTCACTTGCGGATTTTGGTATGGATGTGCGGAAGGATGAACGCGGGAAATCATATCAATGGATGGATCGTACCTTTGAACTCTCCGAATTGAAATTGATTACAGACAGTGTAGCTTCCTCCAAATTCCTTTCAGAAAAGAAAAGCGAAACGCTCATAAAGAAGTTGGGAACGCTTTGCAGCGAATACCAGCGGAAGGAACTGCGGCGGCAAGTGCGTGTTCTGGGACGAGCCAAGAGCATGAATAACAGCGTCCTTATCAATGCAGACCATATTCATGCCGCAATCGCCGCGAATACTACCGTCACCTTCAAGTATTTTCACTACAATATAAAAATGGAGCGGGAGTATTCGCGTAAGGGAGAACCATATGAGGTAAGCCCATGGGCATTGCTTTACGATAACAACAATTATTATTTGCTTGCCTACACAGAAGGCGATTTCCGCACCTTCCGCGTGGATAGGATGGCAAGCGTGGTGCAAGGCACGAAAGACCGCGAAGGCAAAGACGCCTTTGAAAAAATGGATATGGCGGCTTATTCCCGCTCTACTTTCGGCATGTACAACGGAAAAGAAGAATGGGTGGAAATGGTTTTCCAGAACCGCATGATTGATACTGTGATTGACCAATTCGGCAAGGATATTCGCCTGACCAAAGAGGATGATCAACATTTCAGGATCACAGTGCCCGTTTCCGTCAGCCCGCAGTTCTTTGCGTGGGTGTTCGGGTTGGGAAATTATGTTACGATTAAAGGGCCTGACAGTGTGGTGAAGCAGATGAAGGATATGCTGGCGAAGGTTGGGAAGAGGTATGAATGAAAAACTATGTTTCCATTTGCGAAATTGTCAGACTGCTTGCTTTCTCAATCCAATTATGGTAAACTGTTGATGTGGTTCAGTAAACCAATCAAGCGGAGGTACGGTAAAATTTCGACCACCTAAATCCCAAAATGGCGTTCCGCAAAAAGCCCCCAACGCCTTGGGGAGAAAGGCTTATCGACGATGAAACCGCTCAGGTGCAGGTT
>JAUNMW010000255.1 GCA_030537395.1 Clostridia bacterium
ACGCCTTTGGAAGGCATGATCATGGGCACCCGGTCCGGCGTGATGGACCCCGCCGTGATCCAGTACATCTGCAATAACGACCACCTGACCGTGGACGAAATGCTGAATATCTGCAACAAGAAGTCCGGTCTGCTGGGCATCAGCGGTCTTTCCAACGATATGCGCGACATCGAAAAGGCCACCTTCGTGGATCATCATGAGCGCGCCACCCTGGCCTGGGATATGCTGATTTATCAGATCACCAAGTACATCGGCTCCTACATCGCCGGCATGAACGGCGTGGACGCCATCGTGTTCACCGGCGGCATTGGTGAAAACACCAACAAGCTGCGCGAACAGGTGATCGACGGCCTGTCCTGGATGGGCATCAAGATCGACCATGCCAAGAACGACGCCATGAAGCCCGGCCGCGCCACCGATACCGACCTGACCGGCGAAGGCAGCCGCGTGAAGATCCTGGTGATCCCCACCAACGAAGAAATCGCCATCGCCCGGGACACCCTGGAATTGGTGACCAAGTAAATCAACATTTATACTCTATAAAACAAGGCTTGTCGATGCTTCGGCGGGCCTTGTTTTTTAGCTGTGCAAGATTTATTGATAAAACACATGCGCTGTGATATAATAATGATAAGGAAATTGACCGAAGGGCAATTCTCTGTCTCGGCGGCTCCCGAAGGGAAAGACGCCGAGCATCATATGATATAATAACAATGTGGAAAAATCAGAAATGATCCTGAAAGGAGGATGCTTTCAGTGGAAATGCTTATTAAACAAATGTCGTTTCCCAAGGGCATGGCGCCTTATCTTGAAAATGAAAATCCGGAGCAGGCATTTAAGCGAAACGCCATGATCCTATATCCGTTCATTCAAAACATGTCTATATCCCATGGAAAAGCGGCAGAAATTTTAGGCGTTCATAAATTTGACCTGATTGATTTTTATGATTCCATAGGGCTTCCGTATCTGAACCAATCTGTGGAGGATTTGGAAGAGGAAATGGCGGATATTCGTGAAGTATATCGGGAGAAAATGGCATGATCGTAGTTTCGGACAGCACGCCGCTGATTTCTTTGCTGTGTACAGCGGCGAACCCGCTTTCAAGATCGAACCGCTGAAGTGAGGTGATTCTATGACCGCTCAGGCCGTTAGCGTGGTGCCCCTGGAGGATTATCAGCTCCAAGTCGGATTTGATAACGGGGAAGTAAGAATTTTTGATGTAAAGCCCCTGATTCGCGGAAGCTGGATGGGGGAATTGGCGGACAAAGCATACTTCAAAACCGTTCGGATCGGCGGGCTTTCCGTGGAATGGCCCCACGAACAGGATATTTGTCCCGATCAACTGTATGAATGCAGCAAGCCCGTCACAGCAGAAAGCGCCTGTTAATGGGCGCTTTTTTCATACTTTTTCGCTTTATAATGAAACGTGGAGCAGGGCAGGCGACATTCCCGCGCCGCCTGCTGCACGCTGATTTCCTTTTCCTTCCACCGGCAATAAACCACATAAAAGTTATCCGGCAGGGGCTTGGGCGGACGGCCAAACCGGACCCCTCGAGCCTTCGCCGCGGCGATGCCCTCCGCCTGGCGTTGGCGGATGTTTACCCGCTCGTTTTCCGCCACGAAGGACAGCACCTGCAAAACAATGTCGCTTAAAAACGTGCCCACCAGGTCCTTGCCCCGCCGGGTGTCCAGCAGGGGCATGTCCAGCACGCAAATGTCGATGCCCTTTTCCTTGGTCAGGACGCTCCATTGCTGCTGAATCTCCTCATAATTCCTACCCAGACGATCGATGCTTTTGATGAAAAGCAGATCGTCTTTTTTCAGCCTTCGCAGCAGCCGCCTGTACTGGGGACGGTTAAAATCCTTGCCGGACTGCTTGTCTATAAATATCATTTTGTTCTGCACGCCTGCTTCCCGCAGGGCGATCAATTGCCGATCCTCATTTTGATCCATGCTGGATACTCGAACGTAGCCGTACTGCGCCATTTTGTTCCCCTTTCTGCATGAAAAAACTTGCAGGCTTCATTATCTCAGATGAAAGGAAGAAATAAGAGCCCGCTTCTATCGCGCGGAACGAAAAACAAGTTTGCGGAAGTTTTTTGATTTCCTCTTTACAAACAGCAAAATCCCGGTATACTGAAAAGGGCGGTTCAGCCGCCAAGAAACTTCTGTTGGAAAGGGAATCCCATGAAAAAGCTCATTTCTTTATTGCTTGTTTTTCTTCTTCTGCCCCTGGCCGGATGCGGCGCCATGGCGGAGGATGTGTCCGTGATGGCCACTTTTTACCCGGTGTATATCCTGGCGGAAAATGTGCTGCAGGGTGTGGAGGGCGTAACGCTTTCTTCCATGACCCCGCCCAGCACGGGCTGCCTGCACGATTACCAATTGCTCACCAGCGATATGCGGTCCCTGGCCAAGGCCCAGGCCCTGCTCATCAACGGCGCGGGCATGGAAAGCTTCCTGCCGGACGTGCAAGGACAATTTCCGAACCTGAAAATCATTGATTGCTCCCAGGGCGTGGAATTGCTGGAGGAAGCGGAGGAACACGGCGGCACCCACAGCCATGACGATGAAGAATACAACGCCCATATCTGGCTGGCCCCCGAAAACGCTATAAGAATGGTGGAAAACCTGCGGGAAGGGCTGTCCGCCCTGCTGCCGGAGGCGGCGGAGCAAATCAGCGCCAACGCGGAGGCCTATATTGCCCGGCTCACCGCCCTGGACGCGGAATTGAAGGAAGCCATCGAAGCGCTGCCCCGGAAGCAGATCGTCACCTTCCATGAGGCGTTTCCCTACTTTGCCCAGGCTTACGGCCTGGAGGTGACGGCGGTGGTGGCCCTGGAGCCGGACGAGCCCATTTCTCCCCGGATGCTCAAGCAGGTGATCGAAAAAGTGAAGGAAGCGGGCAATCCGCCTCTGTTCTCCGAACCTCAATACGAAAACACCGCCCTGCGCACCGTGGCCCTGGAAACCGGCGCGCCGGTGTACGAGCTGGACCCCCTGGTCACCGGCGACGGGGCCCTTACCGCCTATGAGGACGTGATGCGCGCCAACCTGGCGGTGCTGCAGGAAGCGCTGGGCAATTGATAAAATTTCTATTGATAAAAAAGCGTAAATCGAATATAATATAGTCAAGAAGACCATGATGGTCAACTTGACTA
Organism: Clostridia bacterium; assembly: GCA_030537395.1. Taxonomy (GTDB): domain Bacteria; phylum Bacillota; class Clostridia; order Christensenellales; family Aristaeellaceae; genus RUG563. The sequence continues at coordinate 3,162 of JAUNMW010000255.1, forward strand.
TTTTTTAGGAGGTGAATAGGATGCAAGTCAATATTCTGGAAGCAAAAACAGACTTATCCAAGCTGGTAAAATTGATTGAATCCGGAAAAGAGGATTGTATTATTATCGCAAGGCACGGAAAGCCGCTTGTTACTATGTCTCCTTATCGGGCGCAGCCCGCTTCCAAACGCATCGGCATTGCCAAAGGAAAAATCATCCCCCCTGCCGATTTCGATCTGGATAATGAAAAAATCGCCGCTATGTTTGGAGGGCTGGAATGAATCTGCTGTTAGACACCCATATCCTGCTTTGGGCCTTGAGCGATGATGAAAAACTGTCGGATACTGCCCGGAAAATGATTCTGGATCCGGAAAACACCGTTTATTACAGCGTGGTATCTATCTGGGAAATATCCATTAAGCATACCATTCGCCCCGACAACGTAGTGTTTTCAGGAAAAGAAATCATGCAGTATTGCCGGGATGCCGGATATCTTGCCCTGGATTTGCAGGAGAAGCATATTGCTTCCCTGGAAACGCTGAAACGAAAAGAAACCGCCAAGCCGCATCATGATCCGTTTGACCGCATGCTGATTGCCCAGGCAAAAACTGAAAAAATGACATTTATTACTCATGATTCATTATTGCCCGATTATCAGGAAAAATGTATATACCGGGTATGATTGAAAACTGCGGGATCGGGGAAAAAGAAAAAACGCTGAGCAGGAATTTGTCAATCTTCTCCGAATAGTTACATTATACAAACCGGGCGTTTGCCCGCATAAAGAAAGGATATGATTCCCATGGCCAACCGTATCGTGCTGAACACCATTTCCTATCATGGCAAGGGAGCCATCGAAAACATCGTGCCCGAGCTGCAGAACCGCGGCTACAAAAAGGCCCTGGTTTGCACCGACGAAAGTTTGCTCAAATTCGGCGTGGCCCAGAAGGTGACCGGCCTGCTGGACAAGGCTGGGTTCGCTTATGAAATCTACAGCGACATCAAGCCCAATCCCACCATCGAAAACGTGCAGAACGGCGTTTCCGCCTTCAAAAAGGCTGAAGCGGACTGCATCGTAGCCATCGGCGGCGGCTCCGCCATGGACACCGCCAAGGCCATCGGCATCATCGTGGAAAATCCTGAATTTGCCGATGTGCGGTCCCTGGAGGGCGTGGCCCCCACCAAGAAGCACGCCGTGTTCACCATCGCCGTGGCCACCACCGCCGGCACCGCCGCGGAAGTGACCATCAACTACGTGATCACCGACGTGGAAAAGAAGCGCAAGTTCGTCTGCGTGGACACCAACGACATTCCCGAAATCGCCGTGGTGGACCCCGATATGATGTCCTCCATGCCCAAGGGCCTCACCGCCGCCACCGGTATGGACGCCCTGACCCACGCCATCGAAGGCTACATCACCAAGGGCCATTGCGCCATTTCCGATATGTTCCATCTGGAAGCCATCCGGCTGATCAGCCACAGCCTGCGCAAGGCCGTGGAAAATGATCCGGAGGGCCGCGAAGGCATGGCCCTGGGCCAATACATCGCGGGCATGGGCTTTTCCAATGTGGGTCTGGGCATCGTGCACAGCATGGCCCATGGCCTCTCCGCCCTGTATGACACCCCCCACGGCGTGGCCTGCGCCATCATCCTGCCCTTCG
>JAUNMW010000256.1 GCA_030537395.1 Clostridia bacterium
ACCTACGAATTTTCCAATAACGAGCGGTGGAACGCTGATACCGAACGCGAAGAAGCCGTTTCCTGGCTGTCTCTGCTGTTCAGCGCGGAGGGAAAAATGCTGTATGGCCGTCCTTCCCAGATTTATTATCCCATCACGCTGAATTTGAGGACTGGTGAGCGTGCGGCGTTCGACGATCTATTTTCAGACCCGGAAGGCGCGAAGGCTTTCATTGAAGCATATTTAGAAGAACAAGTCGAACCAACGCTTTCCACTTATCTGGAGAACAATCAGCTGTTTCCCGTGCCCTTTGACCGCTTTTTCCTGGATGGCTATGGGCGCTTGTTCATCGTTTATGAAAACAGCCAGCTATCCTTCCTGTCCGGTTTTTCCGGCATGGTGGCTTTCCGCTACAGCGAATTGTGGGATTATCTGGACACTTCCCCGGAAGGGATCCCCATGCAGGCGCTATGGCACAACGGCGCACGGTATGGTATAGAGAAAGCCTGGAAGGTATCTTTTGCCGAAAAAAATGAGGAATGGCTTTCCCACGATTCTCTGTACGGGCTGAGCGCGAATATCTATCTGGGCCAGCCGTTGGAGGAGGCTATTGCCGAACACCGGGCCACCACAGACTCGGGCTATTATCCAAGCGGCGCGTATTATGAATTGGAGAATCCCGCGCTGCGAGGCACGCTGCTTTTGACGGATGAAGCGGAAACGATGGTGACCGGCGTGCTGACCCATCGCGTGGATCATTTCGGGATTGAAACAGGGAAAACCAGCATGAAGGACGCGGAAAGCCTCATGAACCGTGAACCTGACGCCCATATTGCCATTGACGCAGCGTTAGCGGATATATACCTGGTCTGTCCCGGAGAAGCGTATGTATATACCGACACGGACATGGATGGACGCCGTTTGTCCTTTACTCTTTACGGCGACGAAAACGGGGTCGTGCAATACATCAAGCTTGCCTTGGAATAAAAAGCAAAGAAAGAGGCTTATATGAGCGCAACAGCCGCGAAAACCAACAAAAAGAAAAAACAGAACAACGAGCCCGCCCTCGCCACCACCGGCCGGGGTGCGGCTTTGTATATCACCTTGGGCATTTTTATGCTCACCTTGGGCATCGCTTTCATCATTGCCATGATGGGCATTCAGGGAAGCTACGTCCTGCAGCAATTGTTTTTGATGCTGCTGGGGCTGTGCGGGCCCCTGTGCCCCGGACTGCCCGTCCTGCTCATTTGGGGTGGAGCCAAGCTGATCGTATCCAGCCGCCATCGGGTGTCCGCCCGGCATTTTTTCATTGTGGCCGCGCTGTATTGGCTGGTTTTGGCGGGCTATACGCTGATTGCTCGAGTGCCTCAGGGATCGGGTATGTCCATGCCTTATCTGGATTATGTGCGCAATCAGGCCCAGAACACCTTTTCCGGCGCCCTTTATCAGGCGTATATTCAGCGTTCCTCCGGCGCGGGCGGGCTGCTGGGCATGCTGATTGCTTTTCCGCTGTCCAGGCTGCTCACCAGGATCGGGGCCATTCTGTTCGTTGGCGCGCTGCTGATCGGCCTTTCGCTGCTCCTGTTCCGGCTCAATCCGAGCGATCTGTTCCGTTCCGCTTCCGATTTTGGGGAAAAGCAGCGCCTGCGCCGGTTCCAGAAACAGCAGGCCAGTCAAGCGCAGAGTTTTCAGCAAGACATGCAGGAAGATGCGCCTCAACCCCCAGCCGCTGAAAACTCTGAACAGCAAATGCCCCCTGCTTATTATCAGCCTGCTCCTATCTACCAGGCGCAGCCCGTCCGGCAGCCTGTCAGTCAGGATCAGCAGGGCTTCTATCCCGTTCAGCCCGATCTGTATGAAGAACGCTTTCCAGTTCCAGAAGAACAGCCGCAGCAGCGTAAACCCATGGAGGAACCGGCCTGGCGCAGGCCGGTGGTTCAAAATTCCCAACCTGCTCCGGCGAATGAAAAGCCCGCGGCGCAGGATAAACCCAGCAAGCTGGGCAGCCTGCTGAACCGGTTCATGCCCTTGGAGACCGCTCAGGAAGAACCAAAGCAGGAAATGCCGGCCGCTGGATCGGAAAGCAGTTCCGCGCCGCATCAGCCCAGGCATCAGGCAAAGCCTCAGCCTGCTCCCGTTCAAGCGTTGGATGATGAGGATGACCTGCCCTGGGAGGTTCCCGAGAAGGAAACGCCTGTTCCTCAGAAGCAGCCGATCACATCGGTTCCCAAGCCTGTAGTCCCCGCGCCTCAAGCGGCGGAAAAGAAAGAGAAAATCACAGAAAAGGAATATACGCCTCGCCATGCCTCCGGCGCAAAGAACAATCCCGCAAAGCCCGCGCCCGCCGCGGGAAGCTGGGCGGCCCAGGTAAGCCAGAAGCAGGCGGAATTGGATATGCCCGCTCATACAACGCAGAATGGCGAACCAAAACAGGTGTTTACCGATCCCGTGATGCCTATTACTGGAGAAAGGATCGCCATTTCTCCCAAGAAAGAGAAAACGGAAGGCCCCGGCTCCCGCCTGGACGGCACCTCTTCTCCCAAAGTGAAGCAGATCAGCATGGACGATGTGATTCCCTACCAGGCTCCCCCGGTTCGGCTGCTCAAGGAAGCGGTTCATATTCCCCAGGCGGACGCAGCCCAGGAGGATGAACGCCGGGCCCAGATCATCGAAGGCACCCTGCGGTCCTTTGGCGTGGATTCCGAGGTCAAGCAGATCATGCACGGCCCCTCCATCACCCGCTTCGCCATCCAGATTGCTCCCGGCGTGAAGGTGAGCAAGGTGGCCAACACGGCGGACAACCTGGCCCTGGAGCTGAAAACCCAGCACGTCCGCGTGGAGGCTCCCATCCAAGGCACCAATTACATTGGCATCGAGGTGCCCAACAAGCTGGTAAGCACCGTATCTCTACGGGAGGTGCTGGAAAGCCCGGAAATGCAAAATAATCCCTCTCCCCTGCTGGTGGCGCTGGGCAAGGACATCGCCGGCGCGCCGGTGCTGTGCGATCTGAGCAAAATGCCTCACTTGCTGATCGCAGGCGCTACGGGCAGCGGTAAATCCGTGTGCATCAACTCCATCGTGTGCAGCCTGCTGTACCGCACCACGCCCAATCAGGTACGCCTGATCATGGTTGACCCCAAGCAGGTGGAATTGAGCGTATACAACACCATCCCCCATCTGCTGGTGCCCGTAGTATCCGATCCCAAGAAAGCCGCCGGGGCTCTGGCCTGGGTGGTGCAGGAAATGCTGGAGCGCTACGGCAAATTCTCCCAGCAGGGCGTGCGCAATCTGGCGGGCTACAATAAAGCCAATCAGGGTACGGACAAAGTGCTGCCCAACATCGTAGTGATCATCGACGAAATGGCCGACCTGATGGAGGTTTGCCGCAAGGACGTGGAAGAATCCATCCGCCGTCTGGCCGCCCTGGCCCGCGCCGCCGGCATTTATATGGTGCTGGCCACACAGCGCCCCTCTGTGGACGTTATCACCGGCGTGATCAAAAACAACATCCCCAGCCGCATCGCCTTTGCCGTATCCTCCGGTACGGACAGCCGCACCATCATCGATATCAACGGCGCGGAAAAGCTGATGGGCAAGGGCGATATGCTCTATAAGCCCACCGGCACCTCCCCCACCCGCGTGCAGGGCTGCTTCGTCAGCGATGAGGAAGTGAACGCCATCACCGAATACATCGGCAGCCGTTATCAGACCGATTATGATCCCAACATCGTGGATCATCTGGAGAACACCAATACCGATCAGCACGGCGCGGATGAAATCACCGGCGGCAGCAGCGGGAATGAAGAAAACGGAGGCGGCGAAGGCAGCTTCCAGGATCTTTTGCAGCAAGCCATCGAAATGGCCGTGGAGGATGGACAGACCTCCACCAGCATGCTCCAGCGCCGCCTGCGCGTGGGCTATGCCCGGGCGGGCCGGCTGATCGACGAAATGGAAAAGCGGAACATCATCAGCCAATCCGAGGGCAGCAAGCCCCGCAAGACATTGCTCACCCGGGAGCAGTATGCCGAAATGATGCAGGACAGTTGATCCATCCATCATCACAGATTACGCGGGAGGTCGTCATTCCATGTTCAGAAATCTTCAACGGATCAAACAGCAATTGCCGCAGGAGGAATGCGTAGAGCTGCTCAAGAACCAGCTCCGCGGCGTTCTAAGCGTACAAGGGGACGATGGATACCCCTACGGCCTGCCCATCAATCATTACTACTGTCCGGAGGATGGGAAGCTGTATTTCCACAGCGGCAGAACCGGCCATAAAATCGACGCCATTCGCAGAAACAGCAAAGCGTCCTTCTGCGTATACGATGAGGGCTACCGCAGGGATGGTGAATGGGCCCTGAATATCCGCAGCGTGATCGTGTTTGGCCGCATTGAAATGGTGGAGGATCAGGAAACCATTTACCGTATCGCCCGGCAGCTCAGCTATAAATTCACAAACGACGAGCAGTATATTAATCGGGAAATCACCCGGTCCGGGCCCCGCACGCTCATGTTCGCACTCGTTCCCGAGCACATGACCGGAAAAATCGTTAATGAAGCTTGATCCTTCCTTTTTCGCAGTCAGGAGCCCTTATCATCTTTTTCTTTGCTCTTTTTCGTTTCATGTTTTTCCATGACGGATTCTGTTGGAAATCCGTGATTGAAAATGTGCGAAAAAGGCAAAGGAACAGCTTGACAAAGAAAAAACACCATGCTATAATAATCAAGCTTTCCGGAAGGATAGCTTGTATGCGCCCGTAGCTCAGTTGGATAGAGTGTCAGACTCCGACTCTGAAGGCCGCGCG
>JAUNMW010000257.1 GCA_030537395.1 Clostridia bacterium
AGCCCGTCAAGTTATTTCGCGAGCAGTGGGTCCAGGGCGGTCACCGCCCTGGCGCAGAGTTTGAGGCCGCGCAGGCCTCAACGTTTCCCCCGCTGTTGGACTTTAGCTTAAATTTTGTCCTTGAGAACAATACTGCTACGAATATAAAATGGGAAAAGAACAGAATGAACAAGGCTATGCAAAATAAAGCCCTCCCCGCGGAAAGCCACCGGGAGGGCCAAATTGAATTATTGCGCGTCGTTTGCATGCTGCTGATCCTGGCCCATCATATGGCCTGGCACGGTTCCGCCATGCGTTCGCCCTACCGCGTGAACCAGGTGCTTTCCACCTTCCTGTTCGCGGGCGGCATGACGGGGGTGAACTGCTTCGTCATGATCACGGGCTATTTTCTGGCCCCCTTCAGAGCGAAGCGATTCTTTTTGACGGCGCTGCAAACGCTGTTTTACTCCGTGGGCCTGACGCTGCTTGCAAAGTATACCGGCTGGCGCGGCGACGTGACGGGAGAGACCCTTCGGAATGCCGCGCTGATCATGACCCGCAGCCCGTACTGGTTTGTGGTGATGTATCTGGGCCTGACGGCGGTGCTGCCCCTGCTGCAGCCCGCGGTGAAGGCCATGAGCCGGAACGCGCACCTGTGGGTGCTGATCCTGTCGGCGCTATATCTGTCCGTGATCCCCACGGTCACGTTCCAGAATCCGTCTTCACAGTTTTTCCATCAGTTTACCTGGTTCCTGTTTCTGTACGTGCTGGGCGCGTATTTTCGCAAGTTTCCCAATGGGATCACCCGCTGCCTTCCCTTGCAGGGCGGATTATTTCTGGCCGCGATTGCTTTTATCGGGCTGTCCTGCCTGTGGGGCAATGAGCATCAGGAGCTGTTTCAGCGGGTGGGAAGCCGGCAGAATTTCTTCGCGGATAAAAACACCGTGCCCCAGCTTCTGGCCTCCTGCGCCCTGTTCCTGTTCTTTGCGAATCTGCGGATCAAGCCGTACAAATGGCTGACGCTGCTGTCGGGGGCCTCCTTCGGCGTATATCTGATCCATGATCACAGCATGCTTCGGGGGATGATTTGGGGCAATTGGCTGCAAATATGGACGGCCTGCCAGCGGGATGGCTTCTGGCTTACCGCGCTGCTGGCCCCCCTGGGAATCTATCTTGCCTGCGCCGTCGTGGACCTGGCCCGCAAATACCTGCTGGAAAAACCCCTGGGCAAATGGCTTGCTCCGTTATTTGCCAAACTGGATGGCTGGCTGGAGCGGTGAAACAGGCTGGAAAGGGAGATAAGAGAATTGGGATTTAGCGGGATGATTCACTTCTCCTGCTGTTCCGTTCCCGCGATTTTCAGCATTTCGCCCCGCAGGTAATCGCACAGGCGTTCTTTTTCTTCATTGGCCGGGATATCGGGATTATAGCGGGTGGGGGCGCCGAAGGTGATGGTGCGCTTGCGCTTATTGGCGTAAACCGGAACGAACAGGGGGCATTTCCCCGTTTTATTGTTGTAAAGCTGGCCGATCATGGTAAAGCCCGTGAAAAATTCGCTCACGCCTTCCCGCACATAGCGGTGATCGACGGAGGTATCGGCGTTTTCCGGGAACAAAAGGATGTTGTCGCCCGCCTGCATGGCGGAAACGGTATCCCGGAAGGTCTGCATCAGCTTGCGGGGATTATCGTGATAAACGGGAATGCAATCCACCGATTTCATGACCCAGGCCAGGAACGGCGCGCCGATTTTGATCATGATCCAATTGAGCGGTCTGCGCCAGAACCCCTTTACGTTCTGGAAGGTGCCGTTCATGGTTCGTTCGGCGATGGCGTTCACATCGGTGATTTCATAAGCCACCCAGGGGCGGAAGGAGAAAGGCACATACAGCGTGGCGACCACCGGGCCGTAGATTTCCCCGTGATTGCATACGAACACGCAGGGAGTATCCGGGTCCAGCTGCACGTTTTCCTTGCCGATGATTTTGTGACGGTACAGGGGCCGCAGGATGAACAGGATGGCCTTGATGCCATAGCGCTTCAGGCTCTTTTTCACCACCACTGCTTCCAATTGATCGTGCAGGGGAACGTTTTCCTGGCCCTCCTGCTGCAAATCCATGTATTTATGCAGCTTTTCCAAATGCTGCCGTGTGAGGGGAAAGCGCAGGGCGAACAGGATGGCCACGCCCACCAGGATCAGGGCTGGCAGCGTCAAAAGCGGGCTGAAGGAGCGGAAAGCCACATCCCAATCGTTGGGAAAATCCGTGGCGGTGAAAATATTGATCAGCGTCAGGCCCGCCAGCGCCACCATTTGGCCCAGCAGGGAAGAAAAGCTGATGCGCACCTGCTGCGCCATATCCATGGCCCCGCCGGGAGCATGGCCGATGCCGAAGGCAGCCACCCGGCGCATATCCTCCTCCAGCCACACCAGAATGCGCACGCAAACGGTGGCTCCCCCCGTGCAAAGCGCCAGGGCCAGATAGCCGTTGACGGACCCCGGCAAATCCAGGGATCGGGTAAACAGCACGATGCCGTACAGCCAGATGGCCAGGCCCGCCATCAGCAGGAAATTGGGGTCCTGCTCCCGGATGCGCCGGCGGCGCATCAGCGCGTCCGTTAAAAGGCTTGCGGCGTAAGTGCACAGCAGCGCGATGGTCATGCATACGATCAGTGCGTCTGCGGTGACGGCGATGTAGGTATAGCTCATCACCTGGGTGATCTGCAGCGCCGCGGCTACCACCAGCATCATATTCTGGAACATGCGGTAGGCGTGCACGCCGCGCAGGGCCTGGATTTCCTGCTTGTCCTCCTCTGTATAGGGGCGCAGATGCTCCTGCATGCGCTCCAGGGGGAAGGATTCCAGGATGCCGCTGAGCAGATAGCCCCCCAGCAGAGCCCATACGGTGAGCCGGTCCAGAGGAGAAAGCAGAAGCATCATCAGCAGTAGAGGCAAAAACAGCAGCTGCACGCCCGCAATGCGCAGCAGGATCTGCATGGTTTTTTTACGGGCAAGTACGGCCCTTTCCACGGCATAGCGGGTAATGCCCGGCCGCAGCACGATGCACAGCACAATGCCTGCCAGCCGCCAGAAATCGGCGCTGTCCAGCCGGATGGGATACACCGTCATCAGCAGCAGCAGAAGCACAAACAAAATCAGCAGCAAAACGGTGCCCATCCGCTGCATGAGCTTGGAAACGATGCCCTCCTGAACGGGCCGCCGCAGGGAAAAAATCAGAATGATCGTTTGCCCAGCCAAATATAAAGCGCCGCCCAAAATGGGCATGGAAAGCATCACGTTGGACGCCAGCATGCAGTACAAATAGGAATACAGCGTGCCAATGGTCAGGAAACCTCGCACGGCATGGCTGGATGGCTGGTTCTGCGGCAAGGGCTCGCCCTCCTCTCATCATACGAAAAATATTGTAGCGCTTTTTGGCGAAATCCGCAAGTGGAGGGGCAGGAATCTTTTTTAGGCAATCATCGAAGTAATGAAGTAAAGGAGAAAACAAAGATGTATGTAATTGCCAAAGATGGAAGCGGGGATTTCACATCCATACAGCAGGCGATTGACGCGGTGCCGGGAGGCGGAAGGGCTCCCACGATATTGCTTGTGCGCATGGATGAGTACCGGGAGCGGGTGGTGGTAAACAAGGATAATCTGCGCATCATCGGCGAAGCCCGGGACCGGACTGTGATCACCAATTCGGCCTGCGCCAAAGATTTGGATGAAAACGGGGAGGAGCGGGGCACCTTTTTGTCCTTTACCTTCCTGGTGACGGGACACAACGTGGAAGTGGAAAACCTGACCATCCGCAACGATGCGGGGGATGGCCGTCAGGTGGGCCAGGCCGTCGCCGTGTACGCGGCCGGGGACCGGGGCGTATGGCGCAATGTGCGCATGATCGCCCATCAGGACACGCTGTTCTGCGGGCCGGTGGAAAAGAAAGTGGTGGATTTCATCGTGCCGCGCCAAGGCCGGGCGGAATGCGTGCCGGCGGTGAATGAGCCAAGCGTTACCCACAGCCGCCAGTATTTTGAGGATTGCTTCATCCAGGGCGATGTGGACTTTATTTTCGGCTCCTATCGCTGCTGGTTTGAGCGCTGCACCCTGTTCATGAATGAACGCAGCGGCTGGTACACAGCAGCCAATACGCCGGAAGGCCAGCCCCATGGCTTTGTGTTCAGTCACTGCAAGCTGACCGGGGAATGCGAAGAAGGTCAGGCATTCCTGGGCCGTCCCTGGCGAAAATATGCCCGCACGGTATTTTTGAACTGTGAAATGGATGAACACGTGTCATCTATGGGCTTTCAGGATTGGGACGATGTGCGGGTGGTGACAGACCGGTGCGGGGAATACGGTACGACGGGGCCCCGGGCGGAACAGACGACTCGGCATCCGGCGCAAAAGCGCATGACGGCCTGGGATGCGGCGTGCCATACCATCCCGGAGGTGATCGGGGGCTGGGATGATTGGCGTCCCGACAAACGGGTGTCCACTTGGTTCCTGTGCGGGGATTCCACCATGGCGGATTACAGCCCGGACCGGTACCCCATGATGGGCTGGGGCCAGAAACTGCAAGCCCTGCTTTCCGAAAACGCGTATGTGGTCAACTGCGCAGTGTGCGGACGCAGCAGCAAAAGCTTTATTGCGGAAAAACGGCTGGGCATGATCGAGCTTTGCCTGCGAAAAGGAGATAAGCTGATCATTTCCTTCAGCCACAACGATGAAAAGCCGGATCCGGAGCGGAACACGAACCCTTATGTCACCTTCCCGGAATACCTGGGCATGTACATCGACGC
>JAUNMW010000020.1 GCA_030537395.1 Clostridia bacterium
TTTTCGAGAGGAAAGAGTACCATGACGGAAGCGGATTTTGACGCCCGGGTACGGGCCATGGAGGGGCGCATGTACCGCGTGTGCCGCGCCATGCTGAAAAACGACGCGGATTGCGGCGACGCCATGCAGAACGCGGTGTTTTCAGCTTGGCGGCGGCTGCCTGCCCTCCGGGACGAAGAAAAGCTGGAAGCCTGGCTCATGCGGATGGTGGTTAACGCCTGCCGGGACATCCTGCGTCAACGAAAGCGGCGTAGGGAAGCCCCTTTGGACACAGTGGAAAACCACGGCAGGGAAGATACTCATCGGGATATGGACCTGCAAACCGCCCTGGAAGCCTTGCCGGAAAAATACCGGCTGTGCGTGGCATTGCACCATCTGGACGGGTACACCGTGCCGGAAATCGCCCGCATGCTGCGCCTTCCACAAACCACGGTGAAAGCCCGCATTCGGATCGGCATCGAAAAAATGAGAAAAATGCTGGAGGTGGAAGCATGAAGCGCTTCGATTGGGAAAAAGTATACGGCCCTGTGCCCGCCTCCGTGCATATGCGGCTTGAAAAAGCATTGGAGGAAAAGAAAAAGATGAATACAGGTAAAGCGCTGCGGCCCGCCGCCGCCATCGCCCTGGCGCTGCTGCTGACCCTTCTGCTGGGCGGCGCGGCCTACGCGGCCACCCGGCTTGGCATTTTGGATTATCTGGTGGGCGGAGAGGGCAGCGCTACCGACGAATTGAAAAACAGCGTACAACCCGTCCTTGCTTCCGCCGAGGGGGACGGCATGCGGGTGGAGCTGAACGGCGCTGTTTTTGACGGCAGCCGGCTGGCCCTCTCCTTTACGGAAGAAAACCTGAATCCTCACTCTCCGGCCTTTATCACCCTGGATCAGGTGCTGCTGGAGGGGGAATGGATTCCCCAGAATTTCGGCGGCGGGGGCCATTGGATGCCCTTTATCCGCCTGGATACGGAGAACGCCGATCATAATCCCTATTCCGAGGGCTTTTTAAGCGGCGATCTGAAAAAGGAATACACGGGACAAATTCAGGGCGAAGCCATCTTTATCGTGTCCCGCCCTACGGGGCCCCTGGTGGTGGTGGATCCGGTCATGTGGTACGATTACGACGCAGCCATTGCGGATGATGAAATCCGGGCGGATTTCGTTCGCCGCCGTGACATGATCCGGGCCTCCAACGTGGAAATCGCTGATATTGCCCATTTGAACCCGGAGGAATGGTATGTAAACGGCTACACCGTGGTGAATGCGGACGGAAATTTGCTCATGGAGGAACACATGGAATATATGCCCGAAGAATTCGGAGCCATTCCTATGTATCACAACGCGGTCATGTATCCCACTCAAATGCACGACACCGCCGTGATCCGTCTCCCCTTCACCATCGACGCTGATGCGGCCAAGGCTTACCGCCGGGAAGGAAAAATGGAGGATGTTTCCCTTTCCGACTGCACAGTGCATTTGGAAAAGTGCGTGATGACGCCCCTTTCCACCCTGTTGGAAATCCGGCTTTATCCTCTGGAAAACACCAGGCAAGCGGCGGATAAGCTGCTGGAGCGCTATGGTTATCCCGCGCTTTTGAATGAACAGGGGAATTTGATCGAATTTTTGTCCATGGAAGGGGAAGGGGCCTGTTATGCGCATTCCGATCAGGAAGGAAAGTTCTTTTCCGCGATCGAATATGCCTGGGGCGGCGCGAAAGATATGCCGAATGCCATCAGATTCAGCTTTGATTCAGACGAATTTCCGTATCAGAAGCCAGAAGCGCCCGACCCGGAAGCGAATCGGGAATTTGCGGAAAAGGCGGTCATCCATTTGCAATAATAGTGTGAGCCCATGCGAAGGCACACTGAACCTTTAGCAAGAGTACAGAGCTCAGAGTGCAGAGTACAGATTGAATAGTCAATGATATCAGCTAAATGACAGCAAGTTGTTTTTTGCTTCATTACGAATGAAAGACTATCTAATCTGTGCTCTGTACTCTGAACTCTGTACTCTTATTTCAATTCCCATTTTTGCAATAAACTGGACCAAGAAAAAGCACGGGCCTTTTGCTCCGTGCTTTGTGATTATCGGTAATACCTGCTGGTGGGTTTATAGGCTTTTACTTTCCGCCGTTTATGGAACAGCTTCAGCAGCGCTTTAAAGACTTTAATGATCAGAATCACCGCCGCGATGGGGAGCACCCCGTACAGCATCGCCAATTCCACCGTCAGGCGGGGGAAGGGATTGGGGTCGTTTTCGGCGGCGGCAATGATTTGCTCCACGGAAGGAGCAATCTGTTCCCGGGCCGCGATGGAGCGGGAGGCCACCAGATCGTACACCAGCGGGACGCCATCCTCTTTGTAGTAGGTCAGGGTGCCCATGACCTCGCCCTTGGTAATGGGGGCCCGAAGCTCCCGGGTGAATTCCGTTACCGTCAGGCTGGAAAAGTTCTGCACCCAGTAGGCCAAATCTTCCCTTGTGGTCACGATAATATCCGATACGCCGGTGGACTGCAGGCGGATATCCAGCGTCAGGCGGCCCACCTGGGGGTCGTTCAGTTCAAAGCCCCGAATATCGATCACCCGGGGATTCTCCAGATAAATCTCAGCGATGCTGGTGCTCAGATACTGGGAAAAACCATAGTTCATCAGCTTTTTGGTATCCTCATAACGGGAAGCGTCCGAAGCGGAGCCGAACACCACGGAAATCAGGTTGATGCCCTCCCGGGTGGCGGAGGCCACCAGGCAGTTGCCCGCCGCCGAGGTGGTGCCCGTTTTGATACCGGTAGCGCCTTCGTAATAGCGGTTTGCCTTGTTTTCGTCGCTGGATTGGGCCACAAAATTGTTGCCGTTTACGATATTGCGGGCGCGGTAAATGTTATCCTTGGGCAGGGTGTATTCCGGCTTTTTTACGATGGTGCGGAAGGTTTCGTTCTGCATGGCAATGCGGGCGATGTTGGCCATATCCCGGGCGGTGGTGTAATGGTTTTCATCGTGCAGGCCATTGGCGTTCATAAAATGCGTGTTCAGGCAGCCCAGGGAATAGGCAGCCTGGTTCATCATGTTGGCGAAGGCTTCCGTGGACCCCGCCAGGCCCTCGGCAATGGCCGTAGCGGCGTCGTTGCCGGATACCAGCATGGCGGCGTAGCATAGATCGATCAATCGCACGTTTTCCCCTGCCGCGAATTTGGCGGAGGATTCGTCCGGGGCCAGGTTTACGGCGTTTTCGCTGACGGGAAAGGCATTTTCCAGTTTATTGTCATAGCTGCCGCCCTCCAGGTTTTCCGCCATCATCAGGGCCAGCCATACGGTGAGAATTTTGGTTGTGGAAGCGGGGTACATGCGCTCATCCGAGTTTTTTTCAAATACCACCCGGCCGGAATCCGCTTCGATCAAAATGGCGGCCGTGGCGGACAGATGGCCCTCCGATAAGTTTTCGGGGTACAGCTCGTCGTAATCGTCGGCCAGGGCCGCGGAAAAAGGAAACGCCCCTACGGCAAACAAAACTGCCATCAGCAGCCCCGCCAGCCGGATCAAAACGTTTCTTTTCATGGCCCCTCCCGCGTTCGTAAAGGATTTGAAACACAACGGTGATTATATCATAATATTTCTGGTTTGTACAGCCCTGGGAAAAACGGGCGGAAGGATCGGCTTTTCTTCGTCTTTTAAAGAGTAAAAAAGAAACCGGCCTTGAGCTTTCAGGCGCGGTTCCTCTGAAACGTATTGCGTTACCACAGCGTTTCCACGGTCACGTCATGGAAATAATAGCGCACGATTTCTTCCGCGGTTTTTCCCTCCTGGGCCATGCCGTAAGCGCCCCATTGAGGCATGCCCACGCCGTGGCCGTAGCCTTTGCCGGATAAGATCACCTGATCGTTTTCCAGCTTTGCCTCCGTCAGCAGGGTGGAACGCATTTTGGTGGATCCCAGGGCCAAGCGCAGCTCCGGCGCGGACACGCCCTCCCCGTTCAGCCGAAGGGTGATGGCCCGGCCGCTTTCGCCCTTTTTGCCGATTTCCAGAGATTGCAGCTCTCCGTCGCCCTGCCAGCCCGCTTTTTTGGCCGCGGCAATGAATTCCGAAGCTGGAAATTCTGCCGTCCATTCCTTCGCGTCCTCTGGGGCCTGGCTGCTTTCCCGGCCCTGAACCACTTTCGTATAGCCGGGCTCCTCACCGTCGTAATTCAGCCCTTCCACCGCCCGCTCGGTCACGCCGCCGGAATGGGCGTGGAACCAGGCATAGGGCAGCTCCCGATGATAGGAAAGCACCATGCCCTTGGTTTCCCGCACTGCCTGCTCGATCCTATCATTGATGCCTGTGGCGTCGTATGCCTGGGCTTCCTCAATATCCGTGGAAATATCCGCCCCCTGATACTTGCTTTCCTTTTCCGTGCAGAATTTCAGCACGAAGGTGCGGGCCAGGATCGCCTGGGCCTTCAGCGCCTCCAGAGGCCAATCGTTTTTCATTTCTCCGGCCACCACGCCCCGCAGGTAGCTTTCCAGGTCCATTTCCGCCGTTTCCTCTTCGTCCACCTGATAAACGCGCAGAATCGGAACGCCCTGCGCGTTCGTTTTCAGCTTTTCGGGCAGCGGAGGCTTCTGCTCCGCCTGCTGATCGTTTTCATTTTTTTCTTCGGTTTGTCCTGTTTCCGCGCCGCCCCGCAGGGCGCAGCCGCCCATGGAAAATAACAGCAGGAGCAGCGCCAGCATGAAGGCGGTCTTTTTCCGAATGCTCAATCCAATCCCTCCTGTTCGGAGGTTATTGTGGACCGCGCGGGGCGACACCATCCGGGGAAATTTTAGCGCCGCTTCAATGTTTTTCTTTTCTGTTCGTTTGGTTTGACATTTCCTGTCTGCCCATGATATACTGTTTGCAATCAAAACACAATAACAGCTTTCGTTGTTTATGAAAAGGAGGAGCAGTCATGAATTTTGAACGCCTGACGGATTATCTGGATTCCCTGTCCGGCCTGAACGTGCCGGGGTGCGATTTGGCGGTGTACCAGAATCATGAGCCCATTTACCGCCACCAGGCGGGCTTCCGGGACCCGGAAAACACACAGCCCATGCGGGGCGATGAAACCTATTTTCTCTATTCCTGCTCCAAGGTGTTCACCACCTGCGCGGCCATGCAATTGATCGAGCAGGGGAAAATGAGCCTGGACGATCCGGTGAGCCTGTATCTGCCCGCCTATGCCCATTTGACGGTGAAGGACGGGGATACCGTGCGGCCCGCCAAAACCATGCTGACCGTGCGGCATTTGATGAGCATGCAAAGCGGCCTGAACTATGATACCGGCACCCCCGCCGTTCAAAAGGTGATGGAGGAAAACAATCAGCAGGCCACCACCCGGCAAATTTCCGAGGCCAAGGCTCAGGATCCCCTGGACTTCGATCCCGGCACCGATTTTCAGTACAGCTTCAGCCACGACGTGCTGGGCGCGGTGATCGAAGCAGCGTCCGGCCAGCGGTTTTCCGAATACCTGCGTGACCATATCTGGGAGCCCCTGGGCATCAAGGCGATGGCCTTCCATTTGAACGATGATCTGCAAAGCCGTCTGTGCGCCCAGTACCATTACAATCCGGAAAAGTATCGGCTGGAGCTGATCAAGCCGGAGGATATCAAAGCCATGAAGAAGAATCCGCAGTTTGAAAGCGGCGGAGGCGGCCTGATCGGCGATACGGCAAGCTACATCACCTTCGTGGACGCTCTGGCCAGCGGCGGCAGGGGAAAGAACGGCGCGTATATTCTGTCGCCTCAGATGATACAGCTGTGGAGCGCCAATCAGCTGGGGCCCAAGAGCCGGAAATCCTTTGACGGCTGGAAGCGGCTGGGCTATTCCTACGCCCTGGGCGTGCGCACCCGGGTGAACAACCGCATCGGCGGGGACGGCCCCGTGGGCGAATTCGGCTGGGACGGCGCGGCGGGAGCCTGGGCCATGATCGATCCCATCAACCGGGTATCCGCATTCTTCGGCATGCACGTGATGAACTACGGCTACAATTACGATGTGATCCATCCCAACATCCGCAATTTGATTTACGAGGGATTAAAAAGATAGGAGATCAGCTGTGGCAACGGAAAGGCTGTATTACGACGACGCGTATTTGACGGAATTTGACGCCCGGGTGGTTTCCATCCGGGCGGACGGCTGGGCGGCGCTGGACCGTTCAGCCTTTTATCCCACCTCCGGGGGCCAGCCCTACGATACCGGCACCCTTACCTGCGGAGAAACAGCGGCCCGGGTGGTGGATGTGCAGGTGGAGGATCATGTTGTTTGGCACAAAACGGAGCCCGTTCTTAAATTGGGCGATAATGTGCACGGAAAAATCGATTGGGACCGGCGGCTGGATCATATGCAGCAGCACGCGGCGGACCATATGCTGGCCGGAGCCGCCTGGCAAATGTTCGGCGGCGTCACCATCGGGCTGCATGTGGGGCACGAGGTCAGCTCCATCGATATGGATTTGCCGGAAGGGCGCACCCATTTGACCCGGGAGGAAGCGGATGCGCTGGAGGATTTGGTGAACCGGCGGGTGCAGCGGGATGATCCCATCCGCTGCTGGTTCCCGGAGGCGGATGAATTGGCCGCGCTGCCCCTGCGGAAAAAGCCTACGGTGACGGAGCATGTGCGCGTTGTGGCCATGGGGGACTATGAAATGGTGGCCTGCGGGGGCACCCATCCCAGCACCACAGGTCAGATCGGGCCCATCAAAATCCTGTCCTGCGCTCCTGCCAGGGGAAAAATGCGCCTGACCTTCGCAGCGGGCATGCGGGCAGTCCAATATCTTCGTCAGGCGGCCCGCTGCGCCGACGAGGTGGCGGCGCTGCTGTCGGCGGATCATTGGACCGCCGCTGATACCCTGCGGAAGGAGCGGGAAATCGCCGGGGCCCAGCGAAAAGAGATGAGCAAAAAATTGACCCAGGCCGCTTTGCAGGCTGTCCGGGCCAGTCAAAAGGGAAATGTGTACGCCGTCCATCTGGAATTTGCCGATCCCGAAACGCTGCTGCTGGCCGCCCGGGAAATCACCGGGGATCCCCAAGCCATCGTTCTGCTTTCCTGCCCTCGGAAGGATCAGCGCATGCTGGTGTTCGCCCGCGGATCAGAAGCTGACGCGGATATGGCCGCTCTGCTTCGCCAAAGCGGCGCGCGGGGCGGCGGCAAGCCGGATATGGCCCAGGGCAGCGCGCCGGACGGAAGCGCGATGGAAGAAGCATTAAGATTGTTGGAAGATGAACTGAGTACTTGATTCTTGTGAATTGAAGCTTATTGAAAAGAGTACAGAGTTCAGAGTATGGAGTACAGATTAAATAGTCGATGATTTCAATTGAATAACGGCAAGCTTCGTTTTGGCGTTATTCTTCATGAAAGACTATCTAATCTGTGCTCTGAACGCTGAACTCTGTACTCCTTTTTGCAAATCTCAATTGTGCTTTAGATGAAAAGCACAGTTATAGAGCTTACATCACCACGGTGATCTTATCCCCATCGTGGATCAGGTCGTCGGTGAGCACATCGGAAACCATTTCTTTTCCGTTCACCAGCAGCTTCTGTACGCCGCCCTCGTGGTGGGCGCTGTTATCCACGGTGATATGCAATCTCTTGCCCCGGAAGGTTTTTTCCATGGTGAAGCCGTCCCAGGATGCGGGAATGGCGGGGGAGACGCGCAGCCCGTCAGGCGTGGGGCGCAGACCCAGGATGCCTTCCACCATGCCCACCATCACAGTGGAGGCGGTGCCGGTGAGCCAATGCACGTGAGCCCGACCCGGCTGGGGCGTTTCATGGCCTTCAATGAACTGGCTATGCACGTAGGGCTCCACCTCGCGGATCTCGGCCCGGTCGTTGTAGGCGGCGGGGCAGGATTCCTTGAAGTACTGGAACGCCCGTCCGCCGTGGCCCAGCAGGGCTTCCGCTAAAATGGCCCAGCCCTGGGCCTGGCAGAAGATGCCGCCGTTTTCCTTGGTGGTGGGGTTAAAGAGCAGCATGGCAGCGCCGTCAAAGGCGTGCTTTTTGTAGCAGGGGGCCATCAACTCGATGCCGTTGGGGGTGTTGAGCAGCTTGTTCACCGTTTCCATGCTCTTTTCAGCCTGATCCCGGGTGGCGGCCTTGGAAATGACGCACCAGCTCTGGGGGTTCAGCCACATGGCGGCTTCGGGATCATGCTTGCTGCCGATCACGGCCCCCTCCTGGGTGTAGCCTCGGCGGAAGCGGTCGTCCTCCCAGAAATGCTCGTTGATGAGCTTCAACTGGCTTTCGGCGGTTTCCTTCAGCCAGTTTTTGTATGCCTTGTTTTCGTCGGTATCGGGCATCAGCTCGTCCAATTGCCGCAGGGCCATATAGAACTGGAAGGCCACGAAGCTGCTTTCGCCCTGAGCGCCTAATTTCAGGCAGTCGTTCCAGTCGGCGTGCAGCCCGGCTGGCATGCCATGAGCCCCCAGATGATGCATGGTAAAATCGATGGCCCGCTTCAAATGCTCGATCACGGTGCCCTCGTCGTAATCCGCGAAGGGGATCACTTCGTTCAGGAAATCCTTGTCGCCGGTTTCCGCGATATACTTATACACCGTGGGGAACAGCCACATGGCGTCGTCGGCGCGGTAGGCCGGATGGCCCGTTTCCTTCACGTAGCTTTCCTGCTCGGGGGTGTCCTCATGGCCGGGATTGTGGGAATACTTGACCAGGGGCAGGCCCGCGCCGTGATGCACCTGAGCGGAGAGCATGAAGCGGATGCGGTCCTTGGCCATGGCGGGGTCCAGATGAATGATGCCCTGGATATCCTGTACGGTGTCCCGGTAGCCGTAGCCGTTGCGTTCGCCGCAGTAGATCAGGCTGGCGGCGCGGCTCCACACGAAGGTGGTGAAGCACTGGAAAGCGTTCCAGGTGTTCACCATGGTGTTCAGGTTGTCATCGGGGGTATGAATGTTCAGGTTGTTCAGCTTGCCGTGCCAGTAATCGATCAGGGTGCGAAGCTCGGCGTCCACGGTGTAAGCGGTGTCCTTGTACCGTTTCACCAGGGCCTTTGCTTCCTTTTCGCCCTTCTGACCCAGCAGGAAAGCGATGGTTTTGCTTTCGCCGGGCGCCAGCTCCAGCACGGTATGCAGCGCGCCACAGGGATTGCCGTTGTAATTCAGGGTATCGTCCAGCTTGCCGTTCACCACGGCCTGGGGCGCGTTGAACCGATGCAGGCCCAGGAACCGCTCCCGGCGGCCCGTATAACTTTCGACGGGGGCCCCGGCCAGGCCGAAGAAGCGCTCCTTGCCATTTTCGCCTTCTTCATTTACGTACCAATAGGGATTGATGCGCTGCAGGATATGATCCTGGTGGAATTCGGTCTGGGTGATGAACTGGGTGTACTGCATGTTCACCAGGTCCTGGGTGTAGAAGCTGTCCGTGGTGAATTCACAGTAGCCGAACACGCCGATTTTCCGGGGCTCATCCCCGGCGTTGGTCACCGTCAGCCGCCAAACCTCGTGGGTAGCGTCCAGAGGCACATAATACAGGGCCTTGCTCTGAATGCCCTTGTATTCGGATTCGATTTCCGTATAGCTGGTGCCGTGGCGGGTGATGGTTTCGTATTCCTTCAAATCCTTTTCCACGGGCCGCCAGGAGGCGGACCAGAAATCCCCGTCCGCTTCGTCCCGCAAATAAATATACCGGCCCGGCTCGTCAAACTGGTTGAACATGTAGCGCAGGATGCGGCCCGCCGCGCCGGACTTGACGAAGCTGTAGCCGCCGGCGTTCTGGGTCACAATGGCGCCGTATTCGGGGGAGCCCAGGTAATTGGCCCAGGGCATGGGCGTGCGGGGATCGGTGATCACATATTCCCGTTTGGCATTATCAAAATATCCGTATTGCATGGGGTATACCTCCTTCGTAAGTATTTCCGTTTGGGGTTTTATACATTATTCGGCGCGAAAGCCTATTGTCCTGTCAGGAGAACAGAATTATTTCTTCCTTTACGGATCAGTCCACTGATGGGCTCCCTATTCTCTCGCGCACTGTTCACAATGGCAGTTCCGCCCGGAAACAGGCCCGCCAGGAATGCCACATCACGGCTCCATATGTTTCCTTCATCAGTTCCTTGGCGGGGGTCGTTTCCACTTGGAAACGACAATCACTCTGCTCCATTATTTTTCCTTCTTGAGATATGGCGTCGTTATTCCTGTGCATTGGAAAACGCATCACGCGCCCGTGTGATACTGTCAGGGAAAAGGCTAATACAAAAGGAGGACAGAGTGATGTTATCGGAATACCAGGCAATATGCTGTCCGTCGGTGACGATATAGCGCGCCTGGCCGTCCCAACCGTTTGTCGTGTCATTCCAGCTTTTGATCCAGCGAATGGCGCTCAAATCACACAGCGTGTTCGTCATCAGGAAATCACTGAACACCATGGAAAGTGTCATGCTCAATTCTTTCAGAAACATCGGGCGTGCGCATTTGATCCAATCATCAGGCGCGACATTATCCGACATTTCGATTAACTGCTGAACGCATCTCTCCAACCGTTCGTCGCTGTACACGACGCCATAGGTTGCGATAAAATAGGAAATATGCTCTTTGAGGTTGATTTCCGGCTTATCGTCTACCCGGTACACGCTCAAATCGCCGATCCTCGCTTCCCGCAGTAGCAGATCGCCCACGTTATCCGAAACGCGGTCATCAAAGACGAAATATTCCCATTGATCGTACTCACCATCGTGATTGTCGTAAATCAGTTGAAAGCCCGTCATTTCACGATCTTGCAGCGGCAGCAGAGAAACGCCACCGTGTTCCTCGCCGGGCTGGTGCACCGCGTTGGGATAGGCGGCGATTTGCCCACCCCCATCCACAGTCACAAGGACGTTATACCCTGGTATGCTTACCACGGCATAGTCCCCCGCCTGGACGATGATTTCATATCCAGCCCAGGCAGGATCACACGCAAGCGCCGTTGAAAGACCACCTTCCGACAAGGCCGCAGAAACGCCGCTGCAGAACAGCACAAGGAAAGCTGCAAGACAGACGATCCATTTATTCATGTTCCATCGCTCCTTTATTTCTCCACACTCCTCGCCAGCAGCAGCGTCCAAAGCCCAGGCAGGGCGGAAAGCAGCACGGCTGTCAGCGAAAGCAGGGCATAGCAGATCATACCCAAAATGGGTCGTCCCTCCGCACCGGTCAAAAACGGTATAATGGCGGCGGCCAGGATTTCGTACCGGACGACGGCCAGTACAAGCACCGGCAGCGGCAGCAGGATGAGCAAAGCCGCGCCCAACGCCCTGGCAAACGCGGCCAGTGGGGAGCGCTTTTTTCTTCGCTGCTCCTGATAGGGGTCCTGTGCCTGATACCCGCCGCGGCTGACGGGCGGCGCCGGATCCGTTTGATCGGGCTGGCTGGGTATGCTCACCCGGGGCGGGGCTGCCGCCCTTCCCGAGCGCGGCTGCGCCGGCGGCGCAAACCTGCCCGCTGCCCGCTGGGTTCCGCAGAGCGAGCAGACGGCGGAGGAATCGTGGTTTTCCGTATGACAGCGCTGACAAATCCACATGCTTCTTCATCCTTTGCATATTTGATGTTTCTTGATGCTATAATAACGAAAGAACCGGGAAAAAGCTTCCTTCCGGCTGCATGAACCGGAATATTTTCCCTTTTGCATTCTTGTTCAGTATAGTATAGGCGGCCGCGAAAAGCAAGAGCGCACGAAAGGATTCCGCTGGCGCAAAGAAAAAGCGGAATGATTTTTTTATGTGCAACAGAATATTTTTCTCATTTTTCATCTTTTTCTTGCGCGGAAAGCGTGGTATAATACAATCGTTCTTGTGAAAAGCGCCTGTTTATTGATTTAAAGGGGATGAAACCGTATGTACAAAAGAAAGACGAGCGGATGGTCCCAGCACACGGACTTTATGGCTTTGGATATTCTTTGTCTGGAGCTTTCCCTGCTTTGTGATTTTTTGCTGAACAGCAGCTGGAATGAAATACTTCATTCCAGTATATTTTGGTCGATGGTGATCGGTTCCTTTTTTATTGATTTGCTGATCATGGTGATCATGAACGCTTACAACGCGGTAATCCGCAGAGATTCCTACAAAGAACTGCGCAGCCTGTTATCCCAGGCGATGTATGTGACGATAGGGCTTATCGTATACAGCGCGCTGGTGCACGCAAACGGGATTGATCTGCTTCAGCTGCTGCTGCCCACGATTCCCGTGTATGTGCTGCTCTGCTTCAGCATGCGCATCCTGTGGAAGGAACATTTGCGCCAGCGCCTGCATTTGAAGAATCATACGGGCATGCTGGTGGCCGCCCAGGCGGAACGCCTGAAGGATGTGATCACCAAGCTGGTGAACCATAACTATGATAACTATCAGTTCGTCGGCGCGGCGGTGCTGGGCAGCATATCCGATCCGCAGGAGCTGGAAGCCAGTCTTGCCCATATCCAGCAGGGCGATAAGGAAATCGCCGCGCTGCCCGTGGTGGCCGACAGCGATACCCTGATCCAATATCTGATCAACAGCTGGGTGGACGAGGTTTATGTGGACATTCCCGCGGGCCAGCCCATGCCGGTGGATCTGATCAACAAAATCATGGATATGGGCATTACGGTGCACGTGGCCATGAATGAAATGGACGAAATCGAAGCCCGCCACAAAAACGTGGAATGGGTGTGCGGCCAGGTAGCGCTGACCACCAGTCTGGGATATGTGAGCCAGCGGGATTTGATGCTCAAGCGCCTGATGGATATTGCGGGCGGTCTTGCTGGCAGCCTGTTTACGCTTTTATTGACCGTCATTCTGGGCCCAATGATTTACGCCGCTTCTCCCGGCCCCATCTTCTTTTCCCAAACCCGCATCGGCGAAAACGGCCGGAAATTCAAAATGTACAAATTCCGCAGCATGTATCTGGACGCAGAAGAGCGCAAGAAGGCCCTGGCCGAATCCACGGGACAGAGCGGCGAGCTGATGTTCAAGCTGGAGCATGACCCCCGGATCATCGGCCAGGTTCAGCGGCCGGACGGCACCTGGAAAAAGGGCATCGGGGGCTGGATCCGCGATCTTTCGCTGGATGAATTCCCGCAGTTTTTCAATGTGCTCAAGGGTGATATGTCCCTGGTGGGCACCCGGCCTCCTACCCAGGATGAATGGGAACAGTATGAGCCGTACCACCGGGGCCGCATGTCCACCAAACCCGGCATTACCGGACTTTGGCAGGTGAGCGGCAGAAGCAAGATCCGGGATTTCAACCAGGTGGTGCGGCTGGACCGGGAATACATTGAAAACTGGTCGCTGCTGTTGGATTTCAGAATCCTCATCCGCACGGTTTTGGTGGTGGTGACCCGAAAAGGGGCCATGTGACGGATTCGGCGGACAAGATAAAAAGAAGCACTTGATGGAACCGGGAGTAAAGCATTGAAGCGTTTTTCAAATGTTCAATCCTGAACCGATAGGATTCCTGAATTCACCCGCTTGACCATTTCCCCCAATCGTGCTATAATGCCCCCATCGGCGATGAGGGAGAGCAACGCCCCAGCGCCGCGCGTTCCACGAGAGAAGGGTGGCCGAAGGCTGGAAGCCGCCCGGGATGCGCGGGGGCCATTCGCTCCGGAGCCGCAGAGCTGAACAATTCAGTAGGCGCTGCCGTTGCCCGCGTTAAGGGAAAAGAGGGCGGTATTGGTTTACCGATACTGCCGAAATTGGGTGGTACAGCGTGCGCCTATCACGCCCCATGGCCGTTTTGTGGTCAGGGGCGGTTTTTTATGACAGAAAAAAGAGTACAGATCACAGCGTACAGAGTATAGATTGTATAGACGATTTTTCTTGACAATCTGCACTCTGTACTCTGCGCTCTGAACTCTTTACCGGCTTGTCCGGGTAAGGAGGAAGATGCACATGGATATCCGGGAAAACCTTACGCAAATCGGGGAAGAATTGCGCAAAGAACTGGACAGCACCAACGCGCTGCAGGCGCTGGACGCTCTGCGGGTGAAGGTGCTGGGCAAAAAGGGCAGCCTGACGGCGCTGCTTCGCGGCATGAGCCAGCTGGCCCCCGAGGATCGGCCCAAGGCGGGCCAGATCATCAACGAAGCTCGGGAAAAAATGACGGCCCTGCTGGACCAGAAGCAGGCGGAGCTTTCCCTGAAGGAAAAGCAGGCCAGGCTGGCCCTGGAAACCATCGACGTGACCGAGCCCCGGGAGCTGCCGCCTATGGGCAGCGAGCATCCCATGAATCTGGTATTGAATGAAGTGCTGGATTGCTTTACCTCCATGGGCTTTTCCGTGGTGGAAGGCCCCGAAGTGGAGCTGGACCTTTATAATTTTGAACTGCTGAACGTGCCCAAGAATCATCCCGCCCGGGACGCCCAGGACACCTTCTATATTGACGATAACGTGGTGCTTCGCTCCCAGACCAGCCCGGTGCAGGCCCGCACCATGCTCAAGCAAAAGCCCCCCATCCGCATCGTGTGCCCCGGCCGGGTGTTCCGCGCCGACGAAGTGGACGCCACCCACAGCCCCGTGTTCCATCAGATCGAGGGCCTGGTGATCGATAAGGACGTGACCATGGCTGATTTGAAGGGCACGCTGGACGCTTTTGCCAAGCGCCTGTACGGCGCCGATATCGACGTGCGCTTCCGCCCTTCCTTCTTCCCTTTCACCGAGCCCAGCGCCGAAGTGGACCTGACCTGCATGAACTGCCATGGCAAGGGCTGCCGCGTCTGCAAGGGCACCGGCTGGATCGAAGTGCTGGGCTGCGGCATGGTGAACCCCAAGGTGCTGGAAATGTGCGGCATTGACAGCAGCGTTTATTCCGGCTTCGCCTTCGGCATCGGCGTGGAACGCATCACCATGCTTCGCTACGGCATCAAGGATATGCGCCTGCTGTATGAGGGCGACCTGCGCTTCCTCAAGCAGTTCCGATAAGACGGGGAGGGAAACAGATTATGAAAGTATCCATGAAATGGTTAAAGCAATATGCGGACATTCCTGTGACCCCTGCGGAGTATGAAAGCCGCATGGTCATGACCGGCACGGGCGTGGAAGGCACGGAGCCCATCGCGCCCGAGCTGGAGGGCGTGGTGGTAGGCAAGGTGCTCACCTGCCGGGATCACGAAAACAGCGATCATCTTCACGTTTGCACCGTGGATGTGGGCGAAGCGGAGCCCC
This sequence comes from Clostridia bacterium, assembly GCA_030537395.1. Lineage (GTDB taxonomy): Bacteria > Bacillota > Clostridia > Christensenellales > Aristaeellaceae > RUG563. The sequence continues at coordinate 15,130 of JAUNMW010000020.1, forward strand.
TTCAGATCGTGTGCGGCGCGCCCAACGTAAAGGAAGGCATTCTGGTGCCCGTGGCAAAGATCGGGGCCAAGCTCCCCGGCGGCATCGTGATCAAGAAGGGCAAACTGCGGGGCGTCGAATCCCAGGGCATGCTGTGCTCCGGCCCCGAAATCGGCGTGCCGGTGGAGCTGTACCCCTCCGTGGGCACGGCGGGCCTGCTGATCTTCCATGAGGATTATCCCCTGGGCGCGGATGTGAAGCCTATTTTCGGTCTGGACGATACGGTGATCGATTTTGAAATCCTGGCCAACCGGCCCGACTGCCTGTCCGTGTGGGGCGTGGCCCGGGAAACCGCCGTGGCTATGAATACGGAATTGAAGCTGCCCAAAATCGAAGTAAAAGAAATCGGCGGCGATGTGAATGAATTTGCCAAAGTGGACGTGCTGGAAAACGAGCTGTGCCCCCGCTACGCCGCCAAGGTGATCAAGAATGTGCGCATCGGCGAAAGCCCCGCCTGGCTGCGGCAGTACCTGCACGCGGCGGGCATGCGCTCCATCAACAACATGGTGGATATCACCAACTTCATCATGCTGGAAACGGGCCATCCCATGCACGCCTTTGACCTGGATAAAGTGCGGGGTCGTCACATCATCGTGCGCAAAGCGGCCCAGGGCGAAAAGCTGACCACCCTGGACGGCAAGGAATACAGCCTGAACGGCACCGAGCTGATGATCTGCGACGCCGAGCGGCCTACGGGCCTGGCCGGCATCATGGGCGGCGAGGAAAGCGAAATCACCGAAGCCACCCGCGAAGTGCTGTTCGAGTGCGCCAGCTTTGACCGGGCTTCCATCCGCGTTACCGCCCGTTCCCTGGGCATCCGCACGGAATCCAGCGGACGGTTCGAGCGCGGCGTATCGCCCGCCACTGTGATGGATGCCCTGAACCGGGCCTGCCAGATGGTAAACGAATTGGACGCGGGCGACGTGATCTCTGGCGTGATCGACATTTATCCCAAGCCCGTTGAACCCGTGACCCTCACCGTTTCCTGCGCCCGGATGGCCCGCCGCGCCGGCGTGGACATTGCTCCCGAGGAAATGGAAAACATCCTGCGCAAGCTCCTGTTCACCGTGTCCCGGAACGGGGATGAAATGACCGTCACCGCTCCCGCTTTCCGTCAGGATATTGAACAGGAAGCGGATATTTGCGAAGAAGTGCTGCGCTATGCGGGCTATGAACGCATTCCCATCACCCATCTGCGGGGCGAAACGCCTATGGGCGGCCTGAACGAACTGGGCCGTCGGGAAGCGATCCTCCGCGGCCAGCTTACCGGCATGGGCTTCTATGAATCCATGACCTTCTCCTTCATTTCTCCCAAATCCATCGCGCTGCTGAATCTGCCGGAGAATGATCCCCGGAACCAGCCCCTGATGATCCGGAACCCCCTGGGCGAGGATACCTCCTGCATGCGCACCACGCTGCTGCCGGGGCTGCTGAAAACCCTGGCCTCGAATATCAAGAACGGCAACGAGGATGGACGGCTGTACGAGTTGGGCACCATTTACGACGCTCAGAACCGTACCGAAGAAGGCCTGCCTACCGAGAATCCCGAGCTGGTGATCGGCATGTACGGTAACGCCGATTTCTATGCCATTCGGGGCGTGGTGGAAGCCCTGTGCAAGCAGGCGGGCATTTCCTATACTGTGGCCGTCAGCGACGCGCCGTATCTGCATCCCGGCCGTCAGGCATATATCCTGCATGAGGGAAACCCGCTGGCCGTGGTAGGCGAAATGCACCCTGATACCGCGAATAAATTCGATCTTTCCGGCAGGGTATATGTGGCCTGCGTGAACCTGCCCCTGTTCTTCTCCCTGTCCCAGCCTCTGGGCGAAGTGAAGCCCATTGCCCGCTTCCCCGCCGTAAACCGCGATCTGGCCCTGGTGATGAAGGAAACCCAGCAGGTGGGTCCCCTCATGGAGGCCATCCGCACCGGCTGCGGCGCGATGCTGGAGGATATTCGCATGTTCGATGTGTTCCGGGGCATCCAGATCGGGATCGGGAATAAATCCGTGGCCTTCTCTCTTACCTTCCGTGCTGCGGATCACACCCTGACTGAGGAGGAAATCACCCGCCTGACCGAAAAGGCCCTGAAGATCAGCGGCGAACAGTTCGGCGCTGTGCTGAGGGCGTAACAGTTTTCTGAAACGCTGATACAAGCGCTCGGTGTACAGATCATACAGTCAGCTTCCGTTGGAATCATTTTTCAGGCTGACTGGGATCTGTATACCGGGCTCTTTTTTATTTCACATTTGCCCCAAACCAGAAATCTGCCGTTCATCCAAGCAAAATATCATCTTGCGAATCCAGAGGAAGGGATGTATAATCAAATCAGGATAATTCTCCCGGGGGAGAGGCGCAGACCCAATCTTGAATGTGGAGGGAATCAAATATGCCCATGTTTTTTCTGGACAAACGCGCTCAGGTGATCTGCAACGAACTGAAAAAGGAAGCCGTTCGTCAACGGCAGTTGATTGAAAAGTGGGAAATCAAGGAAGGCAATTTTATCCGGCCCGAAGACGCCGCAGCGGCGGAAGCGCCCTTTGAATCCTTCAACAGCCGCACGGATCATTGGTATGGCCCGGACAAGCATTATTGGTTCCGCACGGCAATCACCGTTCCGGAATCCTTTGAGGGCAAATCTTTGTGGCTGAATATCCGCACCCAGATCGAGGAATGGGACGACGGCAAGAATCCCCAGTTCCTGCTGTTCGCGGATGGGGATGTGATCCAGGGTATTGATATGAACCACCGGGATGTGCTTTTGAGCCGCTGCGCCAAAGCGGGGCAGAAGTACTGGCTGGATCTGCAGAGCTATACCGGCACGCTGCACAGCGAATTCAATCTGCTGGTGGAAATGCGGGAAATCGATCCCGAAATCGAGGGCCTGTACTGGGATATGCAGGTGCCCCTGCAGGCTTTCCCCCGCCTGGAGGAGGAAAGCCAAAGCCGCCGGGACCTGACCCGGGTGATCAACGATACGGTAAACCTGCTGGATCTGCGCCAGCCCTATTCGGAAGCTTATTATGCCAGCATCCGTCAGGCCCGGGCTTATATTCAGAAGCATTTGTATGAAGAATTGGGCGGTCATGACGAAGTGATCGCTTCCTGCATCGGCCATACCCATATCGACGTGGCCTGGTGGTGGACCGTGGCCCAGACCCGGGAAAAGGCCTGCCGCTCCTTTGCCACGGTGCTCAAGCTGATGGATGAATATCCCCATTATCGCTTCATGAGCAGCCAGCCCCAGCTGTATGTGTTTTTGAAGGAGCGCCATCCCGAACTGTTCACCCAAATCAAGCAGCGGGTGGCGGAAGGCCGCTGGGAGCCCGAGGGCGGCATGTGGGTGGAGGCCGATACCAATTTGACCTCCGGCGAAAGCCTGATCCGCCAGTTCCTGCACGGCAAAAAGTTCTTTAAGGACGAATTCGGCATCGACAACAAGATTTTGTGGCTGCCGGATGTGTTCGGCTATTCCGGCGCGCTGCCCCAGATCATGAAAATCTGCGGCATTGAATATTTCATGACCACCAAGCTGGCCTGGAACCAGTTCAACAAAATGCCCTACGATACCTTTTTCTGGCGGGGCATCGACGGGTCTGAGATCCTGTCTCATCTGATCACCACCTTGGGCGTGGGGCAGCCCGTGACCAATTTCTTTACCACTTACAACGGCATGCTGCATCCCGATGCCATCATCGGCGGCTGGCAGCGCTACCAGCAGAAGGACATCAACAACGATATCCTGATCTCCTACGGCTACGGCGATGGCGGCGGCGGACCCACCCGGCAAATGCTGGAGACCTCCGAGCGTATGGAAAAGGGCGTGACAGGGCTGCCCAAGGTACGCCAGGCCTTTGCCCGCACCTTCTTTGATGAACTGAAAGAGCGGGTGAAGGATAACAAGCGCCTGCCCACCTGGGAAGGAGAGCTGTATTTTGAATATCACCGGGGCACGTTCACCTCGATAGCCCAGAACAAGCGGGGCAACCGCAAGGCGGAAATCGGACTGATGGACCTGGAAACCATCGCTGCCCTGGCCGCCGGGAAAGCGGCCTATCCCGCCGAAGCGCTGGACAGAATGTGGAAAACGGTGCTGATCAATCAGTTCCATGATATTCTGCCCGGCTCCGCCATCCGGGAGGTGTACGAGGTCAGCAAGAAGGAATATGAAGAAGTGCAGGCCCAGATCGATCAGCTTCGCAAGGAGCGCTTCGCGCTGCTGGCCCCCGCTTCCGATAACGTGGCCGTGTTCAACACCAAGGGCTTTGCCTCTGACGAAGTGGTGTGCCTGCCGGGAACCGACGCCGCCTCCCTGATCGACGGAGAAGGCCGGGTGTGGCCCATCCAGCAGACGGAAAACGGCGCGGTGGCCTACATTGAAAACCTGCCCGCCAAGGGCTGCAAGGTGTTCACGCCTTCCCAGGAGCCCGCGGAAGAAGGAAACCCCTTCACCATCAAGAAGAACGGCATCGAGACCCCCTTCTTCTCCGTGGAATTCGACGCTCAGGGCATGATCACCAAGCTGTACGACAAGGAAGAGGAACGGGACGCCCTGGTTCCCGGTCAGCGGGGCAACCTGATCCGCATGTACGAGGATAAGCCCATTTACTTTGACGATTGGGACATCGACATTTACTATTCCGAAAAAGGCTGGGACGCCGATGACGTGCAGCGCATGGAATGGACGGAGAAGGGCCCCGTGCGCGCCACCCTGGAAATAGAGCGGAAAATCAGCGCATGCGCTATCAAGCAGAAGATTCACTTCTATGCCGACTCCCGCCGCATCGATTTTGAAACCGTGCTGGATTGGCACGTGCACCAGCATATCCTGAAAGTTTACTTCCCCACGGATATTCATTCCGACGAAGCCACCTTCGATATCCAGTTCGGCAATGTGAAGCGCAAGATCCACACCAATACCAGCTGGGATTGGGCGCGGTTTGAAAGCTGCGGCCAGAAATGGATGGATATTTCCGAGGGCCACTACGGTGTGTCTCTGATGAACGACTGCAAATACGGCCATTCCGCCAAGGACGGCGTGATCAGCCTGACCCTGGTGAAATCCGGCATCGAGCCCAACCCCGAATGCGATCAGGGCGAGCACCGCTTCACCTATTCCCTGTATCCCCACGCCGGAGACTGGCGCTGCGGCACCATTCCGGAGGCGTACTGCCTGAATCAGCCGGCCTATGCGGTACAGGGCGGCGAAAAGGGCGGCTGTTTCTCCCTGGCCGATACGGCGGACCAGAACGTGATGCTGGAAACCATCAAGCAGGCTGAGGACGGCGATGGGTGGATCGTGCGCCTGTACGAAACCGACAACGCCCGCACCAAGACCGCCCTGTACTGGAACCGGCCCGTGGCTTCCGTGGAAGCATGCAGCGGCCTGGAGGAAAAGGAAGCGGATTTGCCCTTCACCGTTCAGGAAAACGGCAGCGCGGAAATCCCCTTTGTGATCAAACCCTATGAAATCAAAACCTTCCGGATCCGGGAGAAATAAGCGTTTCCATCAAAAAAACAGGGGCTGCCATGGCTCCTGTTTTTGATGAGGAAATTGCCGCTGTTAAATCCCATTCGTCTTTCTCGGAAGGGGGTCAGGGGGAAACCTTTCTTTGGACTCCAAAGAGCGGTTTCCCCTTGTAATCCCCCATTATTACGCCTTTGCCTTAAGCGCCAGGTAAAACTTTTGATAATCGCTGTACAGCTTTTCGGCGCTTTCATAGCCGTAACCCGCAATGGACGCCGGGCGGGCCATCATGCCGGGATATTCATAGCAGAGGATCTTGTCCACATACGGAGAAACGGCCTCGATCTGCTTTTCAATCCGTTCCATGGAGGCGGGAAGCAAAGCGCTGCGGTACACCTGGCCTTCAAAATCAAACATTTCAATATCGGCCCACAGCTTGCTGCGTCCCGCTTTATCGTGGGCCGTTTTCAGGCTGCGATAGTATTCCGCGGTCTGGAATTCCGTGGATTTCTGCACGCCCACTTCATCCTGATAAGCGATATAATCCACGTCCATCTGCTCCAGCTGGCGCACGAAGGTATCGTCCCCGACGATCTTATTGGTGCCGTAAGGCGCGATCAGGATGGGCTTTTTCGCATCCAGCCCCCGGAAGAAGGCGGAATAGCGGGCCACATAATCCAGGAACACCGGCCGGAAATAGGGTCCAGCTTCCGTTTCATCCGGCAGATACCAGCCCGCGAAGCTGCTCATTTTTCCATACTGGGCGTACATTTCCTCACAGGCCCGGAAAGCGCGCTTTTCCACCTCGCGGCTGGCCATGTTGCCCTCGGCGTCCTCCCAGAAACCATAAAATCCAGCGGACAGAAACACCTGCATGCCCAGCTTTTCAGCGGTCTGCATTATCACGTCCATGGGCTGATCGCAGGCCATATCCGCTTTGGAAAACACATCCACAGGCGCGTAGCTTTCGCTTTCATCCCGATACACCAGGGAAGAACAGGTGTGCGCCAGGGTGTCCATGCCAATCAAATGCATATCCTCGACCATGGCGGCCCACTGCGCTGCCGTGAAGGAACGCAGGGCCGGATTATAATATTTTCCTTCTATTTTGCTGTGATGCCAAAATTCAAACCATGCGCCGCTGATTGGTTTCATGCCGTATATCCTCCATTCATGCTTATTTTCAACAAAATTATAGGCGCTGAAAAGGGAAAATGCAAGGGGGGAACTCCATAATAGCCCGCGGTACAAAACGCAAAATCACAGCATGCCGGCCATGGTCCACATCCATTTATTGGCGGGCTCGATCCATACCTCTTTGTACGTGGCGGTGCAGATCTGGGGCCAATAAGGAATATCCTCGTTGAAATAGCTCTCAATGCCCACCGGCGTTTGGCCCACGGTTTGGCCGGGCTGCACGCAGTATTCATTGGTCCAATCATAGCCTTCGCCAAAGATCAGGGATTGGGCGAAGGGGTTCTTTCCCACCGTCCATTGCAGCTGATGCGCTGCCAGGGCCAGGGCATCCGGATCATCCACGGCGTTGGCGGCCTGGGCCAGAGCGGCGGCCTGAGACAGCAGCACGTTTAAGTTCCCCCGGAAGGAGAACCATACCGGGAAACGGCGCAGATAGTATCCCTTGCCAAGCGGGATGCCGTTTTTCACCTGCGCGGCAAAGTCCTTCAGGCATTCGTCATCGCAGGCGATGATGCCGCGTTTTGTCGCCTCGGGGTACAGTCTGGCCTCGTCTTCGTGATATACCCCCTCCGGCAGCATATACCAGGGAGCGGTATATTTCGCAATCTGCTTGGAATAATCGCAGTACAGCGTCAGCGTTTTTTTCCATTCCGCGGCGTCCGGGTGATGGGGAGCCAGGCGCAGCAGCTCCGCGATGCCCATGGTCAAATACTGCTCATAGGAATGATGGGCGTGATGGCTGGGAATCAAGCGCTCTGGAGATTTCCAGAAAAAGCCCGCCAAGGGGATGTCCCAATCCGGCTGCTCCCGCTGCTGGCACTGCATCAGCATCCGGGCATAATCCGCCGCGATTTCAATGTATTCCTCCGCGCCTGCCGCTGCAATGTGGGCCGCCGCCGCGCAGGCCAGGGCGTACAGCTTCACCGGCTCATTGCCGCTGCGGAAGAACAAGGCATGGCTGTCCGCGCTTTCTTCCTTTTCATTTTTCCAGGCTTCTTCCGCGAACCGGAAATCCTCCCTGGCGATTTTCAGGGCGTAAGCGGCGTACGCTTCGTCGCTGTCCCGCAGCATTTGTGCGCCCAGCGCCTCGGCGCAGGCGGCGGCAAAATTGGTGTGGGGATCGGGGGCCGGTTCGCTGGTTAAATCATCGCCCGTGCCGATGATGCCGTCCGTCCAGACGGAGAGCGAAGAATACTGGGAGCGGTAGCCGTCCCCGAACCGGGTTTTGAGCACATAGGCCAATCCCCACCGGGCTTCCTCCAGTACCCGTTCATACAGCTTTTCTTCCAGCCCTGCCCGGCCCTTCAGCTTCCGGGCCAGCAGGAACAGGGCGGAGGTGCCGTTGCTGGTGTTGCCCATGCCCTGGGACAGGTCCGCCGCGTCGTGCCAGCCCCCGTTGGCGGGAATGGCCTGGCCGTTGTGAATCAGCATGAGGTCGCCGTGGCAGGCGTGATGCTTGCCGGGCACCTCGAACCCGCACCGCTGGGACAGATAAAAGTTCAGCACCTTCCACACGGAGGGCTGCCAAATATCCCCGCCGATTTCAACAGCCCGGGACAGCACGTTTCCGCACAGCAGCAGATAGCGGCCTTCCCGCCGGATTTCGGAAAAATCCAGCACAGCGCATTCGCCCATGTTGGAAACCGGCTTTTCCAGGATCACCTTTCCGGTATCCGTTTCGATCACCCGGAAGGTATCCGCCGCGCTGCCTTTGGCCATCACCGCCAGCTTTTCATCCTCAGGCCGGTAGCCGCTGCCGGAGAAGGCAATGCGCCCTTCGCCCGGGGTCCAGCCCGCGTACATATCACACTTTACTTTCTGCAATTCCAGTCGGTCGATGTACCATTTGATTTCATCCGCCGCGTCAAATTCGTGGCCGCACATATCGTATTCGATGGCGATGCCCACCACGTCGTCTCGGTCCAGCTGTTCGATTTCGCAGGTGACGTGGTTCCATTCCCCGTTTTTCAGGTTCACGTTGTGGTGCCCCTCCCGCTCGAACCGGTCCGGCACGGGATGGGCGCCTTCATTATGCAATTGCAGCCGGGCCACGATGGATCGCATGCCCGGCACATCCGGCTTGATCCACACGGACAGGCGGTTAAACGCCCGCAGGTCTTCATGATCCAGCACGCGCATGGCCTTGGGCTCGTAATAGATGCGGCCCTTGGACCTTTCCGGCAGCCAGTTGTCCAGATTGGTGGGGGCCCGGAACAGCACGCTGTGGGCCCCGTCATGGGATTCCTGATCCGACAGCGTCACTTGGGCGTAGGGGGACACAGCCTGCCAATGATCCAGGCTTTCGCATTCATCCAGCATCCTGCTTTCCAGCACCGGCTTTTGCTCCAGCCGCCAATCCGTGGTTTCCGTTTCATCATAGGGCATGATCACGTGAGCGCGCCGGGAGGATTCAATCAGTTTTTGCAGTTTTTCGTTCATTATTTCGCCTTCCCGGCGCGGCAGCCGGTAAAGTTTGGAAAATGAGAGCCGCGGATTTTTCCCATTTCCGTCTGTTCGTGGTGGACATAATTGTTTGGTTCGGGAGATTCAATTGTTCCGCTGCATTCTGGGATTATTATATGCGTTTTTCCCTTGCAGGTCAAGCGCTGAACGCATGCAAATTTGCCTGATGCACGGCCGTTCGGAATCAAAAGAAAAGCCCCGCAGCGATGATGCTTCAGGACTTTAACAGCGGAGTGGGAGCTTCGGCATGAAGGACGGCGCTAATTCTTGATGTGCACATCCATTTGGGGGAAGGGAATTTCTATCCCCGCCCCGTCAAGCGCCCGTTTTCCTTCATCCATCAGGAAATAATAGGCTTTCCAGTAATTCTCGCCTTTCATCCACACCCGGAGAACGAATTCCACCGCGCTGTCGGCGCATTTGTTCAAATGAACCTCCGGCGCGGGGTCCGGCAGCAGGCAATCGCAGCGGGCGGCTAATGCCTGCAGGACGCTGTAAACGGTATCCGGATCGGAGCGATACCCCACGGCAAACGTTACATCCAGCCTGCGCTTTCCTTCCCGCGAATTATTGATGATCGCGGTATTGGTCAGGCTGCTGTTGGGCAGGGATATCCGCCGTAGGTCCGGCGTGATCAGTTCGGTATAAAAGGAGCCGACGACAGCCACGGTACCCTCATATTCCCCGACCTTGATGTACTCTCCTGCTTTGATCGGCTTGAGAATCAGAAGCGTCAGCCCGCCCACCAGATTGCTTAAGGCCCCCTGCATGGATAAAGAAATGGCTACGCCTGCGGAAGCGACCAAAGTAATGATGGATGTGAGCGGAATGCCGAGTCGCCCGGCGGCAGTGAGGATAACGATGATGTATAGAAGCAGCCGGATCAGATTGATCAGGAATCCTTTCACGGTTGGCTCCAGCTTGATCCACGATTCTTTCCGGTTCAGAAGCTTCATGATGTAGTGGATCAGAAAAAACCCCACCGCCAGGATAAGAATGCCATAGAGAAGGTTCATCCCAGATGCTTTGATGATGTTCATGATGTCTTCCATGTTTCCCTCCGTGTTTTGTCAGCGCTTCTTGAAATGTGGACGAAAAAAAACGATGCCGCAATGCATGAAGAAGATGAATTTCGTTGGTGCAGGAGCATTGAAGCTTGCATGCCCGGAAAGAAATTTCCTGGCGCATTATGCTGTGTTGATCTGGGAAAGGATTCTTTCGACGTTCAGCGTATCCATTTGCGATTCGGCGATGGATCATCGTTGGTTTCGCTGCGTTAATCTCCATTTATGTCTATTCGTCATGGAGAGGTCAAAAACCTTCCTGGAACGGCGGAAACAGCGGAAGCAACCGTTAATTCGCCGTTTATGGAGCTGCAGCGTGAAAAACAGCAAAAAGAAAAACCCGGAAAGCAAGGAAATTCAATGCTTTCAAGGCTCTTCTGAGTATGGAGGTGAGGGGAATCGAATTCATAAGTGCTCCTATCACCGAGTATCATGGAATATCAAACAGTACGGAAAATCAAGCGATTGATCGATGAAAGTATTAACCGGTACCACCCAATATCAACCCCGTTGGGGTAGCGGTTGGGGTACAAAAGCCCGGTGAATCATGACGTGTTTTCCATGTTCCAGGGGGGTGATTAAGCAGAGAAAAGCAGAGAATCATGCAGCACAATTTATGAAATTATCCAATTCGTCATTGTATCTGGCAGATGAAATCTTTCTCTGTCAATATTTCTAATGGGGTGATAGGTGTACCCTGCATCAGCTGCTAATTGTGCTGTCCGTTCCTTCATTTTTTTATATGCATCCCAGAACGGAGTTTGACGATTGAGTTCATTGCTTTCTTTTTCATTAAGAATGTGATCACATCTAATACACTGGAAATGCTGCTTCCGGATCATCATTTCTTTAACTTGTTCAAGTATTTCATCTTTCCCTACATAACCATTTGCGTCTATGCGACAAATCATTACTTGTTTGTACAATTCGTAAACATACAACTCCTCTCCGCTGATTTTCCGACCATCAAGGTAAAGCGAATCAGCTACTTCCTGTCCACGGCATCTGATTACATCAGTTTTTGTCAACTTGGTTAATGCAACATGCTTTGAATAATATATCTGAGCAATATGCTCTGCATGCCGCAATATTGTATCATTATATCTCGGAACTGACCGCAATGTGGGATATTTCCCGCTAATAGGTAGAATATTAGAATAAATACGCTCAAGACTGGGAGTAGTATTATCTTCAACTGGCCGAAAGCATTTAATTAGTCCGCAATCATTCAAGAAAATCAGGCTTCCTTGCCATGACTTTGCGCTTCCGGGAATTCCATGCCGTTTACACCAATCTTCAAGCTGAAGTTTACCGATCATAAAATATCTTTGGCTCTGCTGAAGGTATACTGGGAATTCATGAGCCAGCATATTAAGCATGATTCCATTCAAATGCTGAAAGACTCGCTGCCGTCTGTATATTGCAAGTGTAGGATATTTTTCATCTTCAAAGTTTTCAAGGATGGAGAGATTGTGGTTGATATCTGCAAATACCTGCCGCTTTCGTGAAGGATGAAAACAATTACGAAACTCATCTTCAATTGGAATCTGTCTTTCACCTGCAATTTCGAGCAAGCGTTCGTATCGTTTTTTTTGCGTACTCGAAGCGCAAGAGCGATCTTGCATTACAATATCCGGCCTCATTCTTGGCTTCTCTCCAATTATTGTGACTTTTGCCAAGTCTTCCAGATCATCCAATGAAACCAACCACATATTGTCAAAAAGAAGAAGGCTTTCCGGCGACCAATCTTGTGCCTGTTCACCAAATGGAATTCCATCATCAATATCTATACCAGCTTCTCCGGCAATTTGGCGCAGTCGATCCAAAAAAGCAGGAATATTCTCGAATGCGATGCTTGCAAAAGCGTTTTCATATGCGACCAAAATAAACAACAGCGTATGAGGCTGTACCGCAGTAAGACCATCATTAGTTGCCGAATATCTTTCAGGATGAAGTAATTTAAGTAACCATCCAGCATGTTCTCTGGTGTCGGAAGACCATAAGGCTATAGGGAGTGTTCCAGCTTCGTTCTCCCGGTCATAAGTTTTTGCTAAATAATCCCATGATGTCTTGACTTCTATCCCGCCGATTGAATACTCTGTCACCTCATAAAATGTACCGTTCTGCATTTCAGGCATTACAACATAATCGGGTAGAAAATTATCGATAGGGTTTCCTAACCTTATTCTGTGCGCTGTTTCATCAGCCCCTTCAATATGCATTTCAGGAAGCTTATTTTGATTGAGCATCACATAGTCGCATAGATCATTAAGATGGGCATGTACAAATCGTTCTCCAACATTTCCACGCATAACGTTTTCAGCAAAATTGTTATTCGGCATATTATCACCTTATTCCCATTATCTGTAGTCTTATATTATTATATGTGTACTGAATGCCTTATTAACTATTGAGTATATACAGGCATTCAGTCATAACATTTCCATTATGCAATACAATACTTGAAAGCACTACACCCCTATACCTGAATAAATCAAAACTAACATATCAGCTACTTCAGCTTCTGCTATTCTGTACACATTTTAT
>JAUNMW010000021.1 GCA_030537395.1 Clostridia bacterium
AAAGCGACAGAAGTGTACGTTCGTTTGGTTTCAATCTCTTGCAAGCAACAGCGGGTACAACGCTCTTTCACCCTACCAAGCAACATCCGCTATTGCGGGTCCAGGGCGGTCACCGCCCTGGTCGGGGTTTGGGGCGGACAGCCCCAACGTAACCCCTTAGTTGGCACTAACTCAGTAATTTAAAGCGCTCATTAACCAACGTTAAACAAATACCGATGATTAAAAGCGGGGGGGATAACGATATGAGCGAAGAAAAAGCATTATTTGAAAACAATTTTACGCCCACCAAGGAGCACTACGTGCAGGCGTATCGAAGGGTCCTGTTCAGCTGGTCGAAAAAGCAGGCGGTTTTCATGTTTGCCGCGTTCGGCGTCGTGGCCGCGCTGGCGGTAATTTCCGGGCTCTTATCGGGCGGCTCGCCGTTCAGCGGCGACAACGCCTTTCTATATGGAATGTTGCTGATCATTATCGCGCTGCTGTGCATTCTGTACTTCTGGCTGCCCCAGCAATCCGCAAAAAACACCATGCGCCAGCAGCAGGAGGGTTATGCGCAGCCCGTTTCCATAGAAACGTCATTTTCCGAAGAAAAGGTATGCGTGCTGAACGCCGCCAGCAAGGGCGAAATGAATTTTTCCTACGACGCCTTTACCCGCTGCACGGAGACGGAAGAACTGCTGCTTGTGCAAACCAAGAGCAAGCAAACGCTGCTGTTGCTGAAAACCGGCTTCACCCAGGGAAACGAAGCGGAATTCAAGGCGTTTTTACGGAAAAAATGCCCGCAGGCCCGGTTCAGTTGGAAATAATTCAGGATGAAATAAAGCATGTTCTTGGGATATACTAAGGAGGCGGCAGCATGGAAGTGTCCTGGGATTCATTGCACGCTGAAATTGAAGCGTGCCAAAAGTGCGAGCTGTGCCGCCACATCCATCATAAGGTGCCGGGCCAGGGCGACGGAAATGCCGATCTCATGTTCATCGGCGAAGGGCCCGGCGCGGATGAAGACATGCAGGGCCTGGCCTTTGTAGGCGCGGCGGGGCAATTGCTGACCAAAATGATTGCCGCCATCGGGTTCACCCGGGAACAGGTGTACATCTGCAATGTGGTCAAGTGCCGTCCGCCCCAGAACCGGGTGCCGCTGCCGGAAGAGGTCGCCGCCTGCCTTCCCTATCTGCGGGCGCAGTTTTCTCTGGTACGGCCCAAGGTGATCGTGCTCTTAGGCGCCACCGCCGCCCGGGCCGTCCTGGGCGATCAGGTGCGCATCACCCGGGACCGGGGCAAATGGGTGGAAAAAAAGGGCGTTTGGTTCATGCCCACCTATCACCCCGCCGCCCTTTTGCGGGATGAAAGCAAAAAGCGGGACGCCTGGCACGATTTGCAGGCGGTGAAAGCGAAATTGGAGGAGATCTCCGGAACGCTTCAGGTCTGAATGAAGAGTTGAGAGTTAAGAGTTGAGAGTTGAGATATTTTTGTTGAAATGTTCTATCCGTTGGATTCGCATTGAGAAAAAGAATCCGACTATAATAAATCTCAACTCTCAACTCTCTTACAGGTTTAAAGCGGTTCTTTAAAATGACAACAAAGTATAAAAGGATGGTATTTCATGCCTGGACTGCAAACGGTATACAAGGAAATGACAGCTTTTTTTCAGCCTCTGTGGCCGGGCGAGGACAAGCCCCTGGTGTTGGGGGAGGGCAAGGCGGACGCCCCTGTGCTGATGCTGATCGGTGAAGCGCCGGGAGAAACGGAGGTCTTGAAGCGCCGTCCCTTCGTGGGCAAGGCGGGCAAGAATCTGGATGAATTTTTGCTGCTGGCCCATTTGAACCGGGAGGATATTTTCGTTTCCAACGTAGTGAAAATCCGCCCCACAGAGCTCGGCCCCACAGGCCGCACCCGGAATCGGGCCCCCAACAAGGAAGAACTGTCCCTGTTTACTCCCTGGCTGCTGAAGGAAATTGGCGCGGTGGCCCCCAAGGCGCTTGTTACCTTGGGCAATGTGCCCCTGAAAGCCCTGACGGACGGCAAAGCTGCCGTAGGCGACTGCCACGGCCAATGGCTGAATAGCCGCGCGGGCATTCCGCTCTTTTCCCTGTATCATCCCGCATCCATTATTTATCGCCGGGCCCTGGCCCCGGTGTACGAACAGGATGTGCTTGCGCTGGCACAAGCTTTGAAATGTCTCCCCTGATTCTTACGCAGGCAATGCTTGCTTCAACGCGCTGCAAAAAAATATTTTAAAAAAACAATTCAGGAAAGAATCATCATTTCTCTCCTGAATTGTTTTTTATAAATGCTTCTTGAAAGAAGCCGCCAATCCACCCACTGTACAGAAAGAACGCTTGTCCATTCCTGAACTTATTTGACTGCCGCATGCGGCATCCAAGAACAAGAATCCGCCAAGTGAATCCGCTTAAACCTGGAAAAGGAGGGATGTCCAGGCATCAGCAGGTTCTTCCATCCACGTTTTCATACCATTATTCTCACCATTAAAGCGGCCTATTCCCGTCAAACCCACTTGCGGTGGCAGTATTAAACTGTGATCCTGTTTTGGTCAACTATTGAGCTCTTAATTCGCCAGCAAAAGCGTATTCAAAAAGCCTTCAAATCTCGGAGCTATTATTTTATGCCCAGCTTCATCAGGATGCACGCCGCCGCCGTTGTCCTTTGAATAGCATGCGGCCCGCCCTTCGGCAGTCCACGGTCTGAGGTTTGATTCGTGATACAAATCGAGGAAAGGAATAGACCGGATATAGCAGATTTCTTTCAGCGCTTTTACATACAATGCCATAGGATTGGAATCATCCAGCGTAGGTTTATTCCCAACCCACGGCGTAGGCGCTACAATGCCGAGTTGTATTGTAGGCTTCAGCCCAATCAAAACATCAATTGTGGCATTTACGCATCCGCAGATGGTATCTGTTCCGGTGTCGGTTGGCGTCCCCAAAGGTTGAGACAAATCGTTCCCGCTTCCAAAGATGGTATACACGTCAGCGTCTAAAGGCACGTTTTGAGCGCGCTGATAAAACGCTGTGCCCAAGTCTTGCTCGTTCATATATCCGCTGCCGCTGTCTCCCATATTAACAACGGTTATTCCGGTAGCTTCCGCTACATAATCATGGTAGTGCAAGGTCGTGCGGCTGTTTACCTCGGTCAAGCTATCCCCTAAGCACACCCATTTTTTGCCCGTCCATTTCCCCTTGAGCTTGTAGCTCGACACAGTTCCGACAACCGCCGATCCGTTATACGCAGACACGACAAGCGTATACGCACCATTGGGGACGGTTACATAAAATGTTTTTGTGCCAGCGGCATCCGCTGTAGCACCATCCACATAACCACCCGCAACATTTTTGAACATGTAAAACATATTGGTTTGGTAACCAACAGTTGCAGTAATAACGATGCGTTCGCCCGCGTTTACAGGTATATCATCTGTGATTTTATAATTTGTGACTGAAATGTCATAAATAACATGGTCAGAGCCTATATAATGCCCATCAAGCAAAGATAAGCTTTTCTGTTCTATACCGTCCGGGGCAAATACGGGCTCAAATTTTTCAATTTCTCCAGAAATCTCGTTTACCTCAGACAGTAAGTTATTTTCATACGTAACGGCGGCGGCAGCCGGAGGCGTACTCAGCCCAAGTTTTTGCACAACCATCTTTGCGCAATTACTCGGCGTCATTACAGTTATGTTGTTATCAACAGCAACCCATTCGGTGTAATTTGGGTCATAACCATCATGACCGATATATTCTCCGTTTGCGTCCATATAGACAACCGTTGGCGTTGACGGATATTTGGAGCCATACACAGCATATCTGGTGTTCGGCAAAACGTCATACACGAAACTATTCCACGAATTAAAAGCTTGCGTTTCAAAGAACGCGTATTCGTTTGTGGTGGCATAATACTGCACCGCACACTTCGTTCTCGGATTGGACGCTGCGAGCGCGGTATATTTTTCTACCGCCGTAGCGGTTTTCAAATCCTCCAAAGTGCTCTTCAATGTCGAAACATTCCCGTCCAAAACTCCCAATTTTCTCTGAGCATCCTCGTCCCGAATGGGAATCTCCTGCCCGGACAGATACAGCTTATCAATATAATCACTCATGGCTTACTCCTCGCTTTCCTGCATCACCAGCGTATGACCATCCAAATAAATATCCAACCCCTGCATGATCTGCATCACGGGCCGTCTAACCGACGACCAGGCGCCGTCCGGACCCTTCTGCCAGGCCTGATTTCCGCCCGCTGTGAACGCAATACTGCCGGGCCAGCATTCCTTCAGCGCGTCCAGATCCCCCTCGCCGGATACCAGCACGGTGGCGGCAGGCACGTTCCTGATCAGACGCTGATCCTGCACCATATCGATTACCCGGACGGATGGCAGCAGCTCCCGATTGAAATTGTTTCTTTCTTCCCGCATTTTCTTTTCCTCCCTGAAATTCTTTTTTCTGTTTCAGCCCTCTTGAAGGGCTTTACAGCGCTATTGTGGCATATTTTCAGGAAAAAAAAGAGCCCCCCGGTTTAAGGCTGCTCAATGATCAAAGCATGATCCTTTATCGTGATCCGAAGCCCCGGCTGCTGATCTTTGCCGTTTGTTTCCGTTTCCGAAATCTTTATCTGCCCAGGCTTCGTCCCGGCCGCCGGGTACGCGCACACCGCGGCTGCCCCCAGCGACGCTTTACCCGCCGCGCGGAGGAAATCCCTTCTGCTCAGTTTTTTTCCTTTGTTCATGTTTCCCGTTTCCTCCCGGCGATTGCTTATTTCTTCCATCCCATTCCTATTATAGTAAATATATTTACTAAAGTCAATAGTAAATATATTTACTGAATATAATAGAAAAAAATGGATGAGGGAGGAATCGGCGTGGACTATTGCAAAATCATGCGGGATTTGCGTGAAGACGCCGATTTGACGCAGCGGCAGGTGGCGGATATTCTGGGCACCTCGCAAACCATGTATGCCCGCTATGAGCGGGGAGCCAACGAGCTGCCCATTCATCATTTGATCGCGCTGTGCAACCTGTACCGCGTATCCGCCGATTATCTGCTGGGCCTTTCCCGGGATAAAAGAAAGCAATCGCATTGAACGCGCTTTTTTCATCCGTGCAGCCATTCCAGGTCAGTAAAAAAATAATCTAGGGATGATTGCCTCTATTGGCGTTCATTATCGTTTGATGGCCTCCATCGTTTTCCCTTTGGCCAATTCATCCACCAGCTTATCCAACTGACGCACTTTTTTCATTAGCGGATCTTCAATTGTTTCAACCTGAATACCGCATACCTTCCCTTTGATGAATTCAGCGCGTGGATTGTAAGCGGGAGCGTTTGAAAGAAAATCCCCGTAGGAAAGATCAGACGAAAGCGCTTCATCAATCTGCCGGAAGGAGTAACCTGTTAGCCAGGCTGTAATTTCATCAACTTCAGCCCTTGTTCTGCCTTTTCTTTCTGCTTTCTGCACCAGCGCAGGATAAACCTTGGAGAATTTCATATCGAAAACAGACTGTCTCATCTCAGCTTCCTTTCTGATTACGCAAAAGCCTATCATTTTCTATGCAGCTTAGCTTTTTGAAGGGTGATAGCTTTATCAATCGCATCCTTCTGCGCAGCGCATTCCCCGATGGCAAGCACCGTCGGGGAATTTCGCGCCGGTATTCCGATAGCCCTATCATAGCGGAAAAACAAGCCTGCTGTCAATGCAGACTTGGAGGAAAAAACAGCGATTCTCCGCGCGATCACAATTGACTTTCTGTTACAGCATTTACACAAAACCTGTGGAGGACCCGTTATCCCGCAACCAGGGGCCGGTGGACAGTCCTCTGGCCGCTGCTGTGTCTGATGGGTGAAGATTTTGAACAAAAAAACTGCCCCGAAGGGCAGATCCATCTCAGAAATTGGTTTTGTTATTTTGCAATCTTTCGGGCAAGCCATACGACCAAACAGGAACCAGCAATCGCGAGCAGGATGCTGGAAACCCAGCCATCGCTTCCTACTCCGATCAGGTTTCCCAGGAAACCGCCGACGAGACCGCCGATAATGCCAAGTAATGCATTCTGGAAAAAGCCTTTTGGATTTCCATGCATGATCTTGTTGGCCACCGCTCCGGACAGAGCCCCGATAACCAATGAAGCGATCAGATGAAGCAGCATTTCATATCAAGCCTTCCTTCTCAAATTGGATTTTTCAGTGATCAAGGGCATCCCTTCCATGCAAGCATTATATGATGGAGAGGGGTTTTTGTCAATTGTGGTTTGATTTTTCTTTCGTATTGACTGGATGATCTGCGGTGAGGAATTGATTCATGTAGCAAAATCAGTTATAATGAAGCTGCATTTGGATAAGAACGGAGGAAAAGCCATGCCGCGCGCAAAAAAGGATCATTCATGTTTGAATATCAAGATTGACGCAGCGCTGTATCGCAAACTGATGGAAGTCAGCGAGGAAGCGGGCCAGACCAAAACGATGGTGGTGGAACGGGCGCTGCGGGCTTATTTTGCCGATTACGATATGAAGCAGCGGATTCTGCGCCAGGCAGAAGCCGGACAGCTCGTTCCCGTGGGGGATACAGGCAGAAATGACGTTTGAAGCGCGAAAATATCAGCATATGGCCTTTGAGCCATTCATTGGGGCTGCCATACAAACATGCTGCCCTTCTTATTCATTTTGAAGATCAGAAAAAATCAAGCGTTAGGGAGCTGTTGGGGAATGTATGAAAAATTGACCATCTTCCTTCCGGAATTCAAAAAGAAGAGCTTTGGCGAATGGATTGTCGATAACAAAAACGACGGATCCCCGGAACACCCCTTTCATATGCCCTTCGTTGTATACAGCCGGGCAGTGGAGGAGCTCCTGCACGCCACATACGATTTTGTGAACGAGCACCCTGAAATGATGCTGAACAAATACAGTGAGATTCTGGAAAACGCCGGGATTCAATGGAGCGCGGCGTCTATGAGGGATGCGGATGTATCTCTGCTGGATGGAAAGACCACAGCAGCGCTGTTAGTCGGCGTAATTCGTGCAGACCGTTTCTGTGAGGGGACCTTGCTGGCTTTCTGCGAAGATGGCAGCATAGCAAAGTGGTTGTTGCATCTTCAAGAGATTGATCAAGCAGCGAAATGAAAGCGGAAATCATATATTATCATAATGAAAGGAATTGCAAATGTCCGTCACACTGGAACAGCTGACGCATGAGAATTTCAGCGACGCGCGGCGCATTGACCGGGATGATATCCCGGAAGCATGGGTAGACACCGCCGCCACCCTCATGGAAACCACGGATTACGGGGCGGCGCATCATTTACTGGGCCACACCTATCTCGCCCGCCTGGAGGATAAACCCGTGGGCCTGATCCTGATTGGGGAGGCCTTGGCCTGGGACACGGACCCGGAGGAAATGCGGGGCAAGCCCTTCTACCGCGTGATGGGCTTTGTGGTGGATCAAAAATGCAGGAATAGGGGCATCGGCGGAGAAATCCTGGAACGCGCCATTCATCAGGTGTACAATGAATTCGGAAAGCGTTCCCTGGCGCTGGGTGTTCATAAGGACAATGCCCGGGCCGGGGCGTTCTATGAGCGGCATGGGTTTCATCCTACAGGCGTATATGAGGGCAACGACGAATACTATCTGAGAATCATCAATGAAGCGGAGGGGCCGAAATGAAAAGCATCCTGATTGCCGATACCACCCGGGAGGAACGGGAGCAGATCGTGGCCGAATCCATCGGGAACATCGACGGCCTGTGCGACGGCTGCAGCCCGGGGCTCATCGAAATGTACCATGCCTACATTGACGGCCGCAAGGAGCTGCGGGAAATCAACATGGAGTTCAACGCCCGCTATACCCGCGGCGCAATGGGACCGGACAGAGAAAAATGCGATTATTTGGAGCAATAGCAAGCAGGCAGATTGAAAAGGGTAAAAGAGTCATTGAAATCACGAATCTGAACGCTCAAAACAAGAGGATGCGCCGAGGCTGCAAAAAGGAAATGAAACGATCCTTTCATCTTTTTTCTGGCTAAACGCTCCAGATCAGTGAAAAACCGATTTCCTGACATTTGGAGCGTTTTTTTGTATTTTTTAATCCGCCTGCTCTTCCCCGGGACGGCGCCTTATGGTATACTGTGCCCGTAAAGCGAACCAAGGAAGCTTAGAAACACAAGGAGGATGCAGTCATGTCTCAGTTTACCACCCCGCTTCACACGCAGAACGAAAGCCGCAAGGTGAACCCCAAAGGCACAAAGGGCCTGATCCTGGCCGCGGTGGTGATCGTGCTGGCAGTCATCCTGTTCAGTCTGTGCACCGTACAGATCGATACCGGATACACCGCCATCGTGACCACCTTCGGTAAGGTGGAGGATTACACCTTGGAGGCCGGCTTCCATATAAAGAGCCCCTTCCAGGAAATCATTCTGATGGACAACCGGGAGCAAAAGACCCCCTTCTCCACCCAGGCCTTCTCCAGCGACATCCAGCAGGTGGACATTGTAGGCTCCATCAACTATGCCATCAATAAATCCACCGCCATGACCCTGTTTAAGGAAGTGGGCATTGATTATTTCAACAAACTGGTCAATCCCCGCATGCTGGAAAACACCAAAGCCGTGTTCTCCAAGTACACCGCGGAAAACCTGGTCAGCGCCCGGGAACAGCTTTCCATCCAGATCCGGGACAACCTGAGCCGGGAAATGGAGCGCTATGGCATTTCCATCATTTCCGTCTCCATTGAAAACATCGACTTTACCGATGCCTTCACCGACGCCGTAGAAGCCAAGCAGGTAGCCGCCCAGCGCAAGCTGCAGGCTGAAATCGAGCAGGAACAGAAAACCATGGAAACCGAGCAGCAGGCCCAGCGCCAGAAAATCGAAGCCGACGCCAAGGCCCAGGTGGTGAAAATCAATGCCGACGCGGAAGCCTATTCCACCAAGGTAAAGGCCGAAGCCGAAGCCGAGGCCAACCAGAAAATCGCTGAATCCCTGACCGAAAACCTGATCCAGTTTACCCAGGTGAACCAGTGGAACGGCCAGCTGCCCGCCTATGTGTCCGGCAGCGCCGCCGAAGCCCTGCCCGTGCTCAGCCTGAACGCCATCGACAACGCTGATACGGACACGCCGCAAAACGATCCCGAATAACGGAAAAGGATCGGTTCACCTATCCATATAAAGCAGCCGTCCTTCCGGAAAAACGCCGGACGGACGGCTTTTTTGCGCCGGTTGGCTGGACAAAAAACACTGCGCCGTAATTAACAGGGGCAAAAAAGAGAACAGAGTTCAGAGTTCAGAGAACAGATTATTTAGTCTGTGTTTTATCGGTCCTGGGGCTCGGTAATTCAAGACAATATAAATCTGTACCCTGTACTCTGCACTCTGTTCTCTCTTTTGGCTTTGCCAGTTTCAGTTATAGGGAACACCTTTTCCCCCGCCGCTTTTCATTTGCTTTTCTCGGAAAAAATACACATTTCCCCTTGCGAAACAGGGAATGAATTGGTATGATGGTTCCGGAGGTGAATGGAATGAACGCGTTTGAAAATTTATGTGTGCAGCCGGGGATTTTTCTTTTGCCCCGGGATGGTATAGACATGGAAAAATGGGCCGTGGTGGCCTGCGACCAGTACACGGCGCAGAAGGAAAAATGGGAGCAGGCGGATGCTTTTGCGGGGCAGGCCCCCTCCGCCCTGCGGCTGATCATTCCCGAAGCGTATTTGGATGAAAGCGATATCCGGGTGCCCCAGGTGCAGCGCGCCATGGAGCAATATTTGAACGACGGCGTTTTGACGGAAGCGGTGCGGGGCATGGTGCTGCTGGAACGCACCACCCAATCCGGCCCCCGGCTGGGACTGGTGATGACGGTGGACCTGGAGGCCTACGATTTTGCCAAAGGGACCGCGTCCCTCATCCGGCCCACGGAGGGCACCATCGTTTCCCGCATCCCGCCCCGGCAGAAGGTGCGCCGGGGGGCCAAGCTGGAATTGGCCCATGTGCTGCTGCTGTGCGACGACGCGGAGCGCACCGTCATTGAGCCGGTGTATGCCAAGCGGAGCGCCTTACGGCCTCTGTACGATACGCCGCTCATGCTGAACGGGGGCCATGCCCGGGGCTGGGCCGTCGAGGACGAAGAAACGCTTTCCCAGATTGCCAGCGCTCTTTGCGCTTTGCAGGCAAAACTGCCCGCGGGCGGCATCCTGCTGGCAGTGGGCGACGGCAACCATTCCCTGGCGACGGCCAAAGCCCATTGGCTGGAAGTGAAAGAAACGCTGACGCCTGACGAACGGGAAACCCATCCCGCCCGGTTCGCCATGGTGGAATTGAATAATATTTACGACGACGCTCTGATTTTCGAGCCCATCCATCGGGTGATTTTCGGCAAAACGGTGGATGAGGTGCTGTCCCTGCTGAAGGGTGCGGAGTTGACACCCGCTGACGAAAACCCGGATTTGGTGCTGGTCACGCCCGAGGGCGAAAAAGCTTTTCGCATCGGCCATCCCCTTCACGCCTTGCCCGTGGGCACGGTGCAGCAGCTGCTGGACAAAGCGGCGGATTTGAACCTGGATTACGTTCACGGGGATGAGGCGGTTCGGGAAATCGTGCGCAGAGAAAACGCGGTGGGCATCCTGCTGCCCCCCATGCCCAAGGAACTGCTGTTCCCGGCGGTAGCCAAGGACGGCCCCCTGCCCCGGAAAACCTTCTCCATGGGCGAAGCCAATGAAAAGCGCTATTACATGGAAGCGCGGAAGATCGTAAAGGAATAAAAAACAGGGTGGCAAGGAAAATGGCTTACCGCATGATCGATATGGCGCATTACAAGCGCCGCGCGCATTTTGATTATTTCCGTTCGCTTGCGTACCCGTATGTGGGAACCACGGTTTCCGTGGATGTGACGGAGCTGCTTTCGTACTGCAAGCGGCAGCAGCGCTCCTTTTACCTGACGTTTCTGCATGCGGCGGCCCTGGCGGCGGACAGCGTGCCGGAGCTTCGGCAGCGGATCCGGGGAGCGGGCATTATTGAATATTCGGAATGTCCCACCTCCCATGTGGAGCTTTTGCCGGACGGCGCCTACTGCTACTGCACGCTCCATCATCATCTGCCGCTGGATGAGTACTATGCCCGGGCGGAGGAAGCCAGGAAAAGCTGCGCACATAACGGTATCACCGAGGACAGCGACGCGGAAAGCCAGTATTTTATTTCCACGCTGCCCTGGCTGCATTACAGCGCGCTGATTCAGCCGGTGGCGGGGGGCGATGAATCCAATCCCAGAATCACCTGGGGCAAGTATGAAGCCAATGAAAAAGGCCGGGTCCTGATGCCCGTTTCCATCCTGGCCCATCACGCGCTGGCGGACGGCTTGCAGATCGCCCGGTTTTACAGCAATCTGGATGCAGAAATTCAGAGATTTCAAACGCTGTTGTAATGCTGTTTTTCTTTTAAAGTTATGTTCTCATGGATAAAATAACAAGCTGGTATTGAAGCAAAGGGAACGTTGAAGCCTGCGCGGCCTCAAACTCCGCGCCAGGGGACTTCTTTCCGCAGCCTCATCGGCGCAAGTCCGCGCAGCGGACATTGCTTGTTTCGGCTGATCTCACCGCCGATGAAATTTCCGCCACTGGCGGTCATCGGCGGTTCGTCCCTGGACCCACTCCTCGCGAAGATAATTGCTGGGTATAGTTCAAGAACCTCCGCGTGTTGCGCTGGGGAACGAAATATAGCAAGCTTTCGGGCACAATGAAAATAGGCGAAATCCGGAGGGGGAAAGGCCGCCTATTGTTGCTTGTTTGGCTCCAGGCAGCTTTTAGCTGCCTGGAGGAAGCCACGTCCGGTGAAGGCGGCTTTTCCCCCTCCGGATTTCGCCTATTTTCACCGGATGCAAAGCATCCGGTTTGGCGGCTTTTTTCCACAATTCGGCATTGTCGTGCAAGGGCCAGCGACAAGTGCAGGCCCTTGCGCTCTGTGCCTCATTGGGCCTTCTCCCGCCTTTTTCCGCCACTGGCGGAGGCGGGATACGGCCCCGCCGTGCCCGAAAGCGACAGAAGTGTATGCTCGCTTGGTTTCAACATCTCCCAAGCAACAGCGGGAACAACGTTTGTTTTACCCATCACGTAACATCCGCTACTGCGGGTCCAGGGGATCATCCCCTGGCGCGGGGTACAGGGGCCGCGTAGGCCCCTGCTTCGTTGGTTTTTACCCTTTACATCATGACTGTTAAAGCGCGAATGCTAAAAAAATTTAAAAACACAGGGGAAAAGCTATGCTTCGGAAAAATGATGAAATCACGGTAACGATCGAGCGTTTCGGCGGGGAAATGGGCATTGCCCATCTGGAGGGGATGACCCTGTTCGTGCAGGGCGCGCTGCCGGAGGAGACGGTGCTTGCCCGGGCCCAGAAGGTGGAAAAGACTCACGCCTTTCTAAAAACCCTGCAGGTTCTGTCGCCTTCGCCCGCCCGGGTAGAGCCCCCCTGCCCCTATTACGAACGGTGCGGCGGCTGCGTATGTCAGCATATGACCTATGAAGAAACGCTGACCATGAAGCGGGAGCGCGTAAGGGACGCCCTTTCCCGCATCGGCGGGCTGGACGTGGAGGTGGCCCCCGTCATCGGCATGGACGATCCCTGGCGCTACCGCAATAAAACCGCCCTGCCCGTGGGCGGCCAAAAGGGCGCGCCGCAGATCGGCTTTTTCGCCCCCCGCAGCCACCGGATCATCGATATAGAAAAATGCCTGATCACCAAGGAAGAAAGCGACGGGGTGTCCCTGATCCTGCGCCGCTGGATGGAAAAATTCCAGGTGCAGCCCTATCAGGAGGAAACCAGAACGGGTCTTATCCGCCACATCATGAGCCGGGTGTCCCGCGCGGGCCAGGTGATGGCGGTGGTGGTGGCCGCGGCCAATACGCTTCCTCACGAGCATGAATTGATCGCCATGCTTCGGGCCGGGGTGCCGGGGCTTTGTTCCCTGTACCTGAACATAAACCGCCGGGGGGACAATGTGATTCTGGGGCCGGAAAGCCGTCTGTTATACGGCGAAGAACGGCTGGAGGACACCCTTTGCGGCCTGCGCTACGCCCTGTCGCCCCAATCCTTTTTCCAGGTGAACCCCGTCCAGACGGAAAAGCTGTACCAAACCGCTGTGGATTTCGCGGGCCTGACCAGCGGCGAATTGGCGGCGGACTTGTACTGCGGCGCGGGCACCATTTCCCTGCTGCTGGCGCAGCACGCCCGCCGGGTAGTGGGCATTGAAATCGTGCCCCAGGCCATCCGGGACGCGGAGGAAAACGCCCGGGTGAACGGCGTTTCCAATGCGGAATTCCACGCCGCCCCCGCGGAAGAACTGCTGCCCAAGCTGGTCGCCCAGGGCCTGCGCCCCGACGTGGTGGTGCTGGACCCGCCCCGGAAGGGCTGTGAGGAGCCCGTGCTCCGCGCCATCGCCGAAGCGGCCCCCCGCCGCATCGTCTATGTCTCCTGTGACCCCGCCACCCTGGCCCGGGACGCCAAAATCCTCTGCGCCAATGGCTACCGGGCAGAAAAATGCCAGCCTGTGGATATGTTCTGCTGGACGGGGCATGTGGAGACGGTACTTTCTTTGTCCCAACAAAAGCCAGACGACATTATTCAGGTAGGAATCGACTTGGATGACATGGATGTTACACCTGCCGAAAGCAAAGCTTCATATGGAGAAATCAAACAGTATGTATTGGAGCATACTGGTCTTAAGGTTTCCTGTTTGTATATCGCTCAAGTAAAAGCAAAGCACGGCATCATTGAACGAGATTGCTATAACAAACCAAAGACAGAAGGCAATCGCGTCCCTCTTTGTCCTCCAGGAAAAGAAGCGGCAATAGAGAAAGCGCTAAGGCATTTCCAGATGATCCTATAAATTTTCGTAATGATCAAACATGAAGGCTGACCAGAGCGCCGCCGCATGCCACCAGCATGATACGGCGCTTTTGCTATATCAATGATCCTACAAACCAACGCATTCTATGAAAAATATCGTAAATTGACAAAAGGCAGAAGCTGTGCTACCATGAATAAAAAACGAACAGGAAAACGGAAAGGAGAAGATGCGGCGTGCTGCAGATCGCAATCGTGGAAGATGACGATCAGGAAGCGAAAGTCTTGAACGACTGCCTGAACAAGTATGCCCAGGAACACAAAAGCGTGTTTTCCATCCAGCGGTTTTCAGATGGAGCCGCTTTTCTTTCCGCTGAAAAAGCAGTATTCGATCTGGTTTTCATGGACGTAGAAATGCCCTTTATGGACGGCCTGAAAACCGCGGAAAAGCTGCGGGAAAAGGACAGCCAAACCGTGCTGGTGTTCGTCACGAAGCTGTTCCAATACGCCGTGAACGGCTATGAATACAATGCGGCGGATTATATCATCAAGCCGATTCGTTTTGCCTCTTTTTCGCTGAAAATGGAAAAGATCGAAAAGAAATGCCAGCGTGATACAGAAAAATATATTCAACTGAAATACAGCGGCGGATTCAGGCGTCTGCCTCTTTCCGCGCTGAGCTATGTGGAATTGCAGGGACACCGCATCGTATACCACACCGACGACGGCGAGCTGGTCTATTACGGTAACGGTAAGCAGGTGGAAGAAACCCTGCCGCCGGATGAATTCTTCCGGTGCAACAGCGGTTATTTTGTCAATTTGCAGCGGGTCACGGGCCTGGACGGATTTACGGTTTTCCTGGGTGATACGGAACTGCTGGTGAGTCATTCCAGGAAGAAAGCCTTTGTGGAAACCCTGCATACTTATTTCACCCAAAAACGGGCGTAAGAAAGGAGAAGAGAAACCATGGCGGAAACACTCACATTTTTAAGGTCGCATCTGTTTGAACTGTTTACGCTCCTGGGCGCGCTGACCATCGCGTTCAAGCAGCCTAAGCGCAAACACGGCTTGGTTTTCTTCTCCGCTGCGCTGGCGGTGGATATCCTGTGCGTCGTTCTGTGGTCGTTTTATATGCAGAGTCACAAAGGAAGCATGACCGGCAGCCTGGTGCGCTATATCGGCCATTTTTTACTGGTCTTGGGAATTGTCTATTCCTGGCTGGACTGTAAGCTGCTGACGGCTGTTTTCGTGACAACAACGGGATACAGCATGCAGCAGCTTGGCGGCAGGGTTTGCAGTATGCTAAGCACCCTGCTCTTCCCTGGATTACGCGACAAAATCCTTGATTTGATTCTTTTACTCCTGTGCACCTTTGCCGTGTTTGCGCTGACAGGGCTTTTCTTCCGCAAGCGGAACAAAGGTTACGGGAACATGATCCAGATCGCCAATCCGGCACAGCTGATGATCACGACACTGGCATTGGCGGTGATGGTTTTTATTGAACAGATTTGCCTTCCCATGATCCGCTCTGTTACCGATCAGAGCATCACCATCGCCAACTATCTATCCTCCGCTATTTTTGCCCTTCTCATTATCATCCTCGAATTCAACGTGCTGCAGCGGCATGACCTGGAACAGGAACTGGCTGTGACCCGCCGAATCCTGGAAGAGGAGAGAAAACAGTATGAGCGGGAAAAAGACGTGGTGGAAGTCATCAACATCAAGTGCCACGATCTGAAGCACCAGCTCCAGGCGGTGGGCCAGTCTATTCCCGAGCAGGAAAAGAAGCAGATCCAGCAGGCGGTCAAGCAGTATGATACCAGGGTGAAAACCGGCAACCGCGCGCTGGACGTGGTACTGACCATGAAGCGCATGATCTGCGAGGGCAGCGACATTGAGTTTTCCTGCCTGGTGAACGGCGCGCTCCTGGGCTTTATGGAGGAATCCGACATCTACTCCCTCTTCGGCAATCTGCTGGACAACGCCATCGAAGAAGCCCGGCACTTTGACAGTGAGCATCGCGTGGTCAGCCTGTCCGTTGCCAAGGAGCAGCAGTTTGTGCTGATTCATGAGGAAAACTTTATTCAGGCGGTGCCGCGAATGGTGGACGGCCTTCCGCAGACCACCAAGCCAGACACGGAAAATCATGGGTTCGGCATCCGCAGTATGCAGATGATCGCTGAAAAGTATAACGGCCATTTCATGATTCACATTGACAAAAACGTGTTCCAGCTGGATATTATGCTGCCCATTCCCAAGGCTTAAACATACTCAGCTCCTGACTGCGCTTCGGCGCAGTTTTTTGTTTGGAAAACGATTTTGCTGAAAAAAGGCATGATTATGCCAAAAACCTTGTTTTGTGGTCAGATATTTACCATAATGAAGCCAACGGCGATGAGCCGAAAACGCAGCAGGAGGAGATCATCCATGAAAAAGACCCGGAAAATGAGCGGTCTGGGACGCAGACTGATTTCCGCGGCCCTGTGCTCAGTACTGTGCTTCACCACAGTGGACGCATTGGCAGAGGCCCCGGCAGGCAAATGGTATACTGACTTTGGTTCCTATGAAGCGGAAAAGAAAAGCGCTGGCGAACTGACCGAAAGGATCATGGAAGAAGGCGCTGTTCTGCTCAAGAACGACGGCATCCTGCCTCTGGCAAAGTCCATTAAAAACGTGACGCTGTTTGGCGCTCGCTCCTTTGACCCCGTGACCGGCGGCACTGGTTCCGGCGGCGGCGGCGGTGTTTATACCACCCTGCCTGACAGCATGGAAGCGGCGGGCTTCAAAATCAATAACAAAGTGAAGACCATGTATGAAAACAACCGGATTGAAGCGGCCACCTACACCGTTGGCTACAAGGCCCAGACGGTGGAATCCCCCGCCAAGATCCTGAACTCCACCGTTGGTTCCTATGATTTGTACGGCGATATGGCCATCATCACCATCGCACGTACCGGCGGTGAAGGCGACGACCTGTATACCCAGAACATCGCCACCCACAAGGACAAGACGGAGCATTATCTCCAGCTGGACGACAATGAAAAAGACATGATCGCCCACGTTAAGCAGCACTTTGATAAAGTGGTGGTATTGCTGAACATCGCCAACCCCATGGAAATCAGCGATTTGGTAGAAGACCCCGCGATCAACGCGATTCTGTGGATCGGCCAGCCCGGTCTGACAGGTTTGAAAGCGGTTCCCAAGATTCTGAAAGGTGAAGTGAATCCCTCTGGACGACTGGTGGATATCTTCCCCAGGGACTTTACCACCGATCCTACCTGGCAGAATTTCGGCACCCTCTATCAGCACAATGAAATCGACTCCGTAACGGGCGAATTTAAGACTACGGAATATGACACCCGCGTTCGCTACATGAAGGACGGCGAAGTGGCGGAGGTCGATCTGGGCAGCCCCATGTTCTCTGCGGAATCCATTGAATACGAAGAAGGTATTTACATGGGTTACAAGTACTATGAAACCGCGGACGCAGAGGCCAAGGCGGGCAACTTTGAAGGCTTTGACTATGACAAAGAAGTTGTGTATCCCTTCGGCTACGGCCTGTCCTACACCAGCTTCAGCCAGGAATTTGTGACCACTGCCGAAGAATGGGCAAGCGCTGTGAACGCCGCTTCCAAGCTGGATGACAAAGTGCAGGTCCAGGTGAAAGTGACCAATACTGGCGACAAAGCGGGCAAGGAAGTTGTGCAGCTCTATATCCACGCGCCTTACACCAAGGGCGGCATTGAAAAAGCGGAAGTGGCCCTGGCGGGCTTTGGCAAAACCGGATTGCTCGATCCGGGTGAAAGTGAAGTCGTGACCGTGGATGTGCGGCTGGGCGACATCGCTTCCTTCGACTACAACGACGCCAACCAGAACGGCTACAAGGGCTGGGAAATTGAAGCGGGCGACTATGAACTGCGCCTGCAGAAGAACTCCCATGATTTGATCGCTTCTCTGGGCAGCGCTTTGGAAGCGAAAACCAAGTCTTTGGACAACGACGAAGACGAAACCAACAACACCCCCCTCTCCGAAGGCAACCACTTCGACTCCCTGCTGAACATCAAGAGCACGGACGTGATCGACGGCAAGGAATACCACGGCACCATGCAGCTCATGAGCCGCGCCGATTTCAAGAGCACTTTCCCCACCGCCACGAAAGCGGAAGACCTGATCTACTCCAAAGAAGTGGCCGACCTGCTCAGCTTTATCGTTGCGGCGGACGGTGAACGCACCGCGGAAGGCCGTTATACCGACTACTATAATTCTTCCGACGATCTGCCCACCGACCCCTGGTACAAGACCAATGAAGATATCCCCGAAGGCTGGACTCAGGCTGTCAATACGGATGACAGAGCCAATGGCATGACCGCCATCCAGCTGCGTCAGATGGCTGGGATCGATTACCTGGATACCGATACGGCTGTGACCTTGAACGGCGTGGAATACGCTTCCGGCCAGGCGGCCTGGGAAGCCTTCATGAACCAGCTGACCTATGACGAAATGATCACCGTTCTCTCCCAGGGTGGTTTCGGCGACGCGGCTCTTGCTTCCGTTGGCAAGGACGCTTCCAAGGATGCCGACGGCCCCGCGCAGCTCTCCAAGGGCACCTACTGGTGCTGCGAAGTGGTGATCGCTTCCACCTGGAACACGGATCTGGCTTATGAACAGGGTATCCATATCGGCAACGAATCCCTTTTCCAGGGCGTGACCGGCTGGTATGGCCCTGGCCTGAATATCCATCGTTCTCCCTTCTCCGGCCGTAACTTTGAATACTATTCTCAGGACGCTCTCCAGGGCGGCGTCATCGCGGCAGCGGTTGTCAAGGGTGCTGAATCCCGCGGCTGCAACGTGTTCATGAAGCACTTCGCTCTGAATGATCAGGAAAAGAACCGCGGCGGTCTGGCTACCTTCGCTTCCGAACAGGCCATCCGTGAAAACTACCTCAAGGTGTTTGAATACGCCGCCAAGGAAGGCAAAGCCTCCGCTGTGATGACTGCCTTCAACCGCATCGGCGTCATGAACGAATACTGCAACTATGTGACCCTGAACACCATCCTTCGGGGCGAATGGGGTTTCCGCGGCAACGCTGTGACCGACGCTTATCAGGCGGCGCTGGCCAAGGCCAACTACATGATCCGCGGCGGCTGCGAACGGCCCCTGGGCAATTACAGCGGCCAGAACGTAATCACCGGCGAATGGGATGAAACCCTCCGCGAAGGCAAGGGCGGCGTGCGCGACGGTATCGCAGACGCTGATGGCAAACTGCCCGAATCCGCCACCCAGTATGCGGCTGTGCGCGAATGCGCTACCCGGGCGCTGTGGGCCGCCGCTAACACCAACGTGAACAAGAACAGCCTGGACAAGAGCGCTTTCAGCTATCAGGACGACGTTGTCTGGTTCGCCGGCATCGATGGCGGCAAGACAGGCATCACCCCTGTTTCCGTAGCCATTGACACCGACAAGTTCGGCACGGAAGACATCGTTTACACCGCGGATGGTCTGCCCGCCGGTCTGTCTCTGTCCGCCAGCGGCAATATTGTGGGCACCACCATGGAACTGGGCACCTACGATATTACCATCAATATGGTGGCCGACGGCTGGATCAAAGAATCCGCCAAGGCAACGCTGCGAATCGATTCTCTGTATGAATCTACCGCTGAATTGAAAGCTAAGGCTGGCAGCGAATTCTCTGCCCAGCTTTCCGAAAGCATGTTCAAACTGGGCGATATGTGGGACGGAGGCGCTGTGAACGACATCTCTTACGCCCTCACCTCCGAAATCCCCGGCCTGACCATGGCCAAGGACGGCACCCTCTCCGGTATCCCCACCACCCCCGGCATCTACACCGCAACCGTTCGGACGACGCTGGCCTACATCCGCATGCGTCCCCGTACCGCCAACTTTGACAGCGTAATTACCTTCGTGGTGACCGACGCCGAAGGCAATGTTCCCGAAGTGACGGAGCCGTAATTGCACGCTGAAGCTCAATTCCATTATTCCAAGGGGCGGCAGGACGCCGCCCCTCTTGGAAGCGCAAGCATAAAGGGAGCTGAATAAAATGAAGAAGAATATGAAAAGTATTTTAAGCGTACTATGCGCTTTGATGATCGTCGGAACCTGCGCTTTCTTCCCGGCTCACAGCAAGGCAGAATCCGCCGGACTGATCCAGAGCGAATTTGCTGAATTCCCGGAAAGCAAGGACGCTTTGATCGCCTCGATCAAAACCCATACGTCCGATGTAGCCACCTATCGCTTTGAAGCGGAATGCACCGATTTGAGCGGCAAATCCGGCCCCGGTTGGTCCGGAGAAACCTCCGGCTCCTCCATGGCGGTTGGCATTCTGGACGGCGCACGCTCGGAAGGCTGCGTCAGCTATCTGTATGACGCGGATATTACGGTCAACTTCCTGGTCGTTTGCGACCGGGACGTGGACGACGCGGTAATGACCCTGCGCCTGGGCGCGGAACACATGGATATGCCTGTCAACACGAATGCTTTCACCATTCGCGTGGACAAGGTGGCTCAGGTAGACCTGCACTCCGTGAATGAAGACGGAGCCATCGGCTCCTGGGATCTGGCTTTCCTGGGTTATTATCCCGCTGAATACTATATCAGCACCTACGAATGCCCCGCCGATTCCGTGATTCTGAGCAAAGAAGCCACCGGCCCCAGCAACTTTGCGGATTACCTGATCACCTCTCATCTGTCTTTGAAGGAAGGCGTGAACAGCATTTCCATCCTGGTTGCCGGTATGCCGCTTGATGCGGACATGGAAGGCAAAACCACCATGCGCTGCAAGGCTCCCTGCATTGATAACATGACCATCACCACCAGCGCGCAGCTGGGCTTCTTCAATCAGCAGAACAACGGTTACGGCACCGACGGCCTGAAAATCGTTGAATAAAAAGGGCAGCGCAGCTGCCTGAAGACAAGCATCGAAGGGCCTTCATGGCCCTTCAATGCTTCCCGGAGCTCTAAAAACACGCACACGGAAAGGAGAAACCTTATGAACACGTTTTGGCGCAGCAAAGGGTCGAAAGCCTGGGTCATCACGTCCGCAATTATTCTCATTCTCGTATTGGCTGTGAATATCGCATCTTCCGCGTTTTTCGATACAGTTTGCATTGTTCTCAACAGTCCCCAAAGAACGAAGCTGATCAATGAGCAGAATCAGTATTCTATTTTGGAAGGATACAATACCAGAGAAAAGGCAGCCGAATACGGCGATCAGGTGACCTTGAATGCTGCAAAAGAAGGGTTTATTCTGTTAAAGAATCTTGATAACGCCCTTCCTCTTTCCAAGGGCGCAAAGGTGAGCGTGTTTGGTAAAAACTCCGTCAATATCGCTTATGGCGGTTCGGGCTCTGGCGGTGGCTCCGATGAAAACGCGAAGAGCATTTTCGACAGCCTGACTGCGGCCGGTTTCCAGTACAATCCCACCCTGCTCAATTTCTATAATGACAAAAACGCTTCCGGCAACGGGCGGCCCCAAAATTCAGGCGACCTGGACAGCGGAAAGGTCATCAATAATATCCCTACCGGCGAAACACCCTGGGATAGCTATACCGATCAAGTGAAGGCGTCCTTTCAGGAATATAACGACGCCGCGCTGATTGTCATTTCCCGCATCGGCGGAGAAGGCTTCGATATGGCCCGCTCTTATCTGAAGCTGGATGAGAACGAAAAAAAGATGATTGAAGAAGCCGGAAAGAGCTTTGACAAAGTCGTGGTGCTGCTCAACGTGGCAACCTCCATGGAAATCAACGACATTGCCGCCGACAACACGGTGGACGGCATCCTTTGGCTTGGTTTCCCCGGCAACAGCGGCATGATGGCCCTCGGCCCCATTCTCAGCGGCGAGGTCAATCCCTCCGGCAGAACGGTAGATACCTTTGCCACGCTGGAAAGCAACCCCACCTGGAACAACTTTGGCGGCGAAGTGGGCATGACCGATAAATATTCCGGCGACGCCTACCTCCAACCCTCCGGCAGACTGGGCAACGTGGATACCGGCGTATACTTTGTGGACGAGGAAGAAGATATCTACGTTGGCTATCGCTATTACGAAACGGCTTACGCGGAAGCCCAGAACGGTAATTATGACGCATTCCATTATGACGAAGCGGTTGCATATCCCTTTGGCTACGGCTTGAGCTATACGAACTTTGCCTGGAAGCTCAAGAATGCTGACGCGCTTCCGAAGACCCTTGGCGCTGACACCTCCATGACGGTGGAAGTGGAAGTGACCAATGATCCCGCTGGCGTTCCCGGCCGCGACGTGGTGGAACTGTATGTGACGCCTCCCTACACCCCCGGCGGTATTGAAAAATCCGCCAAGGTGCTGGTGGGCTTTGCCAAGACCAAGGAGCTTGCCCCAGGCGAAAGCCAGGTGGTCTCTATCACCGTGGACAACCCGTATGCGTACGCTTCCTATGATTGCTACGACAGGAACGGAAACGGATACAAGGGCTACGAGCTGGAAGCGGGCGACTATGTGTTCACTGTTTCCACCAGCGCCCACACCGCAAAAGACATGGAAAACGCCGCCTTCACAGCGCATGTGGCGGAAACGGTTTTCTATAAGGACGGCGTGAAGGCAGAGGTCGGCAATCTGTATACCGACAACCAGGATCCGCTCCTGAACGCGGACACCGAACTTTCCGTTCAGCTTTCCCGCAGCGACTTTGCCGCTACCTGGCCCACCAGCCGCACCGAGGCGGAAAAGAAAGCCACCAACGAGTTCGTCGAATACATCAAAAACGTCAATCCCAATCCCAATAACCCCAATCAATATTCCGCTTTGCCTGCCACCGGCGTGGACAAGGCCGTGGCAATCAAGGGCGAGAACAGGCCCGTCCGTTTCGGCGACGTGGTAGCCCTGGAGTACAGCGATTCCATGTGGGACGCCTTCATGGATCGGCTGACCGTCAATGAAATGGTTGATCTGGTCAACAAGGGCGCGTTCCAAACCGCTTCCATCGAACGGCTTGACGTTCCTGTTACCCGTCAGACAGACGGCCCCGTGGGTTGGGTCAACTTCATGCCCGGCATCGGCGAAAGCTTTAAGGGCTGCTGCTCTTACTGCTGTGAAAGCCTGTTGGCCGCCACCTGGAATATTGACCGCCTGTATGACATGGGTGAAGCCGTTTCCAATGAAGGCCTGGTTGGGTTTGACGGCATGACCTTCAGCGGCTGGTATGCTCCGGGCATCAATATCCATCGTTCACCCTTGGGCGGGCGCAACTTTGAATACTATTCCGAAGACCCCGTTCTGGGCGGCATGATGGCGGCTTCCCTGATGAAGGGCCTTGCCAAGGGCGGCGTTTTCGTGAACATCAAGCATTTCGCCCTCAACGAACAGGAAACCCACCGCTCCGTGAACGGCGTGCTTACCTGGAGCACCGAACAGGCCATGCGTGAAATCTATCTCAAGAGCTTTGAAATCGCTATCAAGACCGCGAAAGCGGATTACACCCCCAAGGCCAGCGGCGAACGGGTTACCGGCGGCAAAGTGAAGGCGATGGGCCTCATGTCCTCCTTTAACCGCATCGGCACCCGTTGGGCCGGCGGCGATTACCGGCTTTTGACCAATATCCTGCGGGACGAATGGGGCTTTGAAGGCTTGGTCATCAGCGACTTCAACACCTGCTCTCACATGATCGTGAAAGATATGGTTTATGCTGGCGGTGATTTGAACTTGGAAATGGTCGGTTATCGCGTATGGAGAGACATCGATACCAACAGCGCCGCTGACGTTTCCGTGCTTCGGAACGCCTCCAAGAACATCCTTTACACCATCGCCAATTCCAATGCGTACCGTGGTGAATTCGTTGTGATGCGTCCCCTGTGGCAAGACATTCTCATCTATGCAAGCTGGGCCATCGTTGCCTGCCTGGCCGTTTGGGGCGCTTTCGTCATCGGGAATTATGCCAAGCGTAAGAAGACAGCATAAAAGGTTTTATTCGGATTAAACACTTGAAAAAGCCCCGCCCCTCTATTTTGCAGAAAATATGGGAGGCGGGGCATTCTGATAAAACTGCGGGGGGATGACGGTGAAAGAGAACATACAAGCGCTGATTAAAAAGATGACCTTGAAAGAAAAGTGCGCTATATTATCCGGTAAGGATGTGTGGCATACTCGCCCTATAGAACGTTTGCGCATTCCTTCCATCACCCTGTCCGACGGTCCCAGCGGATTGCGCAAGCAGGCGGCGGAGGGGGATCATTTGGGCCTGAACGAATCCACCAAGGCGACGAATATTCCTTCCGCTGCCACCATCGCCAACAGCTGGAGCCCGGATGTGGCGGCAGCTATAGGCGCGGCAGTCGGCGCGGACGCTGCTGCCCAGGATGTGCAAGTATTGTTGGGACCGGGGTTGAACACAAAAAGAAGCCCGCTCTGTGGCCGTTCCTTTGAGTATTATTCCGAGGATCCCTATCTGGCTGGCAAGCTGGCGGCAGGCTTCATCCGGGGCGTTCAGAACCAGGGCGTTGCTGCCTGCGCCAAGCATTTTGCCGTCAACAGCCAGGAATTGCAACGCATGGCCTCAGACAGCGTGCTGGACGAAAGAACGCTTCGAGAGCTGTACCTGACAAATTTTGAGATTGCCGTCAAAGAAGGGAAGCCCAAAGCCGTGATGACCTCCTACAATAAGGTCAATGGCGTCTACGCCAATGAGAACCCCCATTTGTACGATATTCTTCGCAGGGAATGGGGATTCGACGGCATGGCAGTCACCGATTGGGGCGGCAGTAATGATTTTGTTGAGGGCGTTCGCGCTGGGATGAACCTGGAAATGCCTGCCGCCGGGGACGACAGCCCTTGTCAGCTTTTGCAGGCCGTGAAGGATGGAAGAATCAGCGAGGAAATCATCAACCAGCGGGTAGAGGAATTGCTGGACCTGGTGCTGACGGAAAAGCCGAAGACCAAACCCGTTGATCCGAAGGTTCAGCATGAAGCGGCCCGAAAAGCAGCGGAGAAGTGCATCGTGATGCTGAAAAATGAGGACAATATCCTTCCTTTGCAGCATAGCGCCAAGGTGGCGGTGATTGGTGACTTCGCAGCTCATCCCCGGTATCAGGGGGCTGGCAGCAGCATGGTCAATGCCCGGCAGGTGGATGACACGCTGGAAGAGATGATAAATTTTTTTCCAAACTCCATCGGCTTTTCACAGGGCTTTGAACGACTGGACAAACGGAACGATGAATTGACCGCGCAGGCGGTGGAATTAGCAAAAGGCGCGGATTGCGTGATTCTCTATCTGGGCTTACCGGAGGGCTTTGAAACGGAGGGCCTGGATCGGGTGCATATGCGCCTGCCCAATAACCAGGTATTATTGCTGAACAAGCTGGCGGAAATCAATTCCCATATCATTGTGGTGCTGTCCTGCGGCAGCGCTGTGGAAATGCCCTGGATCGACAAGTGTCAGGCGCTCCTTTATGACTGTTTGGGGGGAGAAGCGGCGGCCAGCGCCATGCTGCGGGTATTATCCGGGGAGGTAAATCCCGGCGGCAAGCTGGCGGAAACCTTCCCCGTCGCCTATGCTGATCTGCCGGTGAGTCAATATTACCCCGGAAGGGAATACACCAGCGAATACCGGGAAGGATTGTATGTGGGGTATCGGTATTTTACCACGGCAGGAAAGCCCGTTCGCTTCCCCTTTGGCTATGGACTGAGCTATACCAAATTCCGCTATGAAAATCTGACCGTCGAGCCGAAAGGCGTTTCCTTTGACTTGACCAACTGCGGGTCCTGTGACGGGGACGAGATCGTTCAGCTGTATGTATCATTGCCCAGCCCCAAAGTGTTCCGTCCCGCCAGGGAGCTGAAGGGCTTCCTCAGGGTGTCCCTGAAAGCCGGAGAAACCCAGCGGGTGAAAATCCTGTTTGACGATTATACGTTCCGGTATTTCAACGTCAGAACCCATCAGTGGGAAGTGGAAGGCGGAAGCTATGATATCCTGATCGGCGCGTCCTCAGAGGATATCCGTCTGAAAGGGGTTCACACCGTGTTAGGCACGGATGCACCTGATCCCTACGAGGGAAAGAATGTGGACTGCTACCGCTCCTGCGAGCTTCAAGCTGTGCCGGATGTTGCGTTTGAGGCGCTGCTGGGCCACCCCATCCCACAAAAGAATTGGGACAGGAGCAAGCCGCTGGAAATGAACGACGCAATAGCCCAGATGGAATACGCCAGGAACCCCATTGCCCGCTTTGCTGCCCGGTTCATGAAAAAGAAAATCCAGAAAGCCGTGGAGGCAGGCAAGCCCGATCTGAACATGCTGTTCATTTACAATATGCCTTTCCGGGGCATGGCGAAAATGATGAACGGCATGGTGAGCATGGACATGGCGAAAGACATTTTGTTCATCGTCAACGGTCATTTCTTTCGGGGCACTGGAAGGCTGATCCATCATTTTTTCCATCGGCCCAAACTGATTCTTACAGAGGAGGCGTAAAAAACCATGAACTCGATCAAAAACGGATGGAACAATTTTGTTGAAAAACATCCCGCTGCATCCAAATGGATTCGGGAGGGTGGACTGTTTGTCATCGTCAGCAATTTGGTGACGGTATTCAAATATTTGATCCTGCAATTTTTGCCTAAGCTGCTGACGAATCTTCCCGAAAAGGACTTCGGCTGGCCTGGCATTGACGTGACCTTGTTCGGCGAAACCTTCAAATGGAACATTCTGGGGTATGACGCCGCCCATGGCGGCCTAAGGTACTTCGTAGCCTACATGATTGCCATGGTCATTGGTGAATGTATTAATTTCCCCATTCAGCGCAACCTGGTGTTCCGCAGTAAGGGCAATGTGTGGTATCAGATTTTGTGGTACTTGATTGCTTTTGTCATCATTACCTGCATCGTCAATTCCATCAACTGTATTTGGGTGGCTGTCGCGGGCAAGTTTGTGCCTGATTGGGTGTACAATATCGGCACCACCGTGCTCAACGGCGGTGTATCTATGGTAATCTTCTTCTTTGTCAATAAGATCATCTTCCCCGAAGCCAAAGAAGAAAAACAATAAAATTGATTTTGCCATCAGAAAAATCATTGTCTGCTGGGCGTCAAAATATGGGTTCCTGGTGGCATCTTTGGCAGAAGCTTTCCTGATTCCGCTGTTAAAATCAGCAGAGCAGGAAAACGAAGCCAAATAATCTGAAAAATGACAGAAAAATAAGACGGATTCGCTGTCACTTTTCAGCAAAAGCAAAACGGAATGTGCGTAATCGGCAGGCACATTCCGTTTTGCTTTTGGGGAGGATTCCAAAGGAGGGCAGCAGCCTTCCTTTGGCGGGGGAATCCAAAGGGGGCAGCTTCCACAGTTCGCCATTGTCGCGCAGGCCGCTATGCGTCCTGCGCTCTGTGGCTCACTGGGCTTCCATCTGCCTGCATCCGCCACTGGCGGCGGCAGATTCCGCCCCCTTGGCCGGAAGAATCCAAAGAAACCGGCGGTTTCGTGGCAGGCCATCCAACGGGGACAGCGTCCCCTTGGCACACGACTTTGCATGAGGTCCGGCAGCGCCGGACGAGCGAAAGCGATTGCTTGCAATCGCCGAGCGAAGCCAGCGAACGGCGCAGCCGTTTGATGGCCGGTTTTGCAAAGTATAGTGTGTTATACCTGCGCCCACGGCTGACGGGGAAAAGGAGCGTTTCGATGAAGGAACGCTCCCTTTGCTCGGCAGGAAAATGGGCAGGTTTTTGCGAGTGGGAACGAGCAAAAAGATGACCGGTTTCGGGCGCGGGGCATGATTTTAAAAGAAGAACAGTATTAAATGATGTAAATGGGCGGCGGGGAATACTCCTCGCCGCCTTGTTACAGTTATTATTTCAGTTTTTTACAGGTGTATCCATCCGTGTATCTCTCCTTCATTCCTTCGCGTTTTTGTATATCTCGCAGGCGATGTCGTTCATCGCTTCGTCGGCTGCTTCCGTGACGTTGTTGTACATGATGGCAACGCAGATGTCTTTCTTGCGGGAAA
>JAUNMW010000258.1 GCA_030537395.1 Clostridia bacterium
TTTTGCGAACAGTATCCGTATTGTGGCACCCCAGCGCAAAGCCTATTTTTTGATAGCTGTACCCACATTCGGAAAGCATGTGTTCCAGATAGGGGCGCGCGTCCTTGAACTGCGCTTTGTCGGCGATGTTGAAAGAATAGGTATCAAAAACGCGCATGCTGTCCTCCTTTTTACGGCACCAGCGGGTCTTCGTCCTCCCCGGTGTTTTCCGGCTCCGGAGGCTTGGGAAGCTCCTCCAAAGAATGCAAGCCGAAATGGGATAGGAATTTATCGGTGGTGCCGTACAGGATGGGGCGGCCCAAAGCTTCCTTTCTTCCCACTTCCTCAATGAGCCCCTTGTTTACCAGGCTCTGCACCGAATAATCGCACTTGACCCCTCGCACAGCCTCGATATCCAGGCGGGTGACGGGCTGACGGTAGGCCACCACGGCCAGGGTTTCCAGGGCGGACTGGGACAGGCTCTGCTTCTGGATGGGCTGCAAAAGGCGCTCCACATAGGGGGCGTATTCCGCCCGGGTGGAAAGCTGGATATGGTCGCCAAAGCGCTTTAAAGTGATCCCCCGGCGGTGATAGCTGTAATCGCTGTCCAGAGCGTCGATAGCCTGGCGGGCTTCATCCTCCGTCACATCCAGCGCCCGCTGCACGTCCTTTACGTTCACCGGTTCCCCGGCCACAAACAAAATCGCCTCGATCACATGGGCCAGCTCAGGTATATCCATCGATCTCCAAGTCCCCTTCCGTATCGCCGTTACCCTGCCGGGCCTCCAGCACCATATCCCCGAAAATACCGTCCTGCTCCACCGAAGCACGACCCAGCCGCAAAAGCTCCAGCAGGGCCAGGAACAGCGTCACCACCTCGTCCCGGCTTGGCGCGGGCGAAAACAATTCCTCAAACCGCACGGGGCCCTTTTTCAACCTTTTCAAAATATGGGCGGAGCACCGAGGCACGGTGTACTCGTCCCGCACGATGCGCCGGACCGTCTGAATAGGCTCCTCGTCCTCGTCCTTCACCCGGGCCATCACCCGGGCAAACGCCGCTAACAGGCCTTCCATGGTCAGATTTTTCAGTTCCAGCGCGGGCGGGGGCAGCGGGTATTCCTCCGGCAGCTTTTCATACATCAGCGCCGCCGCCTTCTCAAACCCCTGCATATTCTGGGCGATTTCCTTGAACCGCTGGTATTCCTCCAGTTGCCGGATCAGGGCCTGCTCCGGGTCCTCCTCGTCCTCTACCGGCGGCTTGGGCAGCAGCGCCCGGCTTTTGATTTCCAGCAGCGTGGCCGCCATGGAAATAAAAGCGCTGGCGTCGTCCATATCCAGGTCCGGCGCGTTCTGCACCGATTGGATATACTGATCCGTCACCTGGGACACAAATATGTCCCGGATGTTGATCTTTGCCTTGCCGATCAGGAACAAAAGCATGTCCAGCGGCCCGTCAAACTGGCTTAAATGCAATGTAAGCGCCATAAGTCCCCCTAATGGGTTTTTACTGGGGGAAACTGCTCTTTGGAGGCCAAAGAGCGGTTTCCCCCAGACCTCCTTCCGAGAAAGCCATAAAGGAATCATTAGAATGAAGTGTTCCAGCTTTTGAAACTTGAATCAATCAAGAATCATTGCCAAGGAACCTGTAGGGGCGGATATTATCCGCCCGATCCGGGCCCTAAGTCGGAAAAGTTAGTGCGGGCGGATGATATCCGCCCCTACGTTTTTGGAGTTTGTTTGATACTTGCTTTCTTATTTTGAGTTCAATTTTTTATTGAGAAATCAATAATCAATCTGTACTCTGCACTCTGTTCTCTGTTCTCTGTACTCTATCCTCAACCGCCCAATCCGAAAACAAACAGAATGGCGTTCAATACCCCGCTCTGCACGAAGTACACCGCCTTGCTGATGGCTTCGGAGAAAATATTGGTGAAATAAAACAGCGCCAGCAATCCGCCCATGATCAGGTTCATGGCCCGGGCGGGAATATGCAGCTTGCCCCGGAGGAAAATATCATTCACCACATGGTAGCCGTCCAGCGGCGGGATGGGCAGCAGATTAAAAATGCACAGGCTCAGGTTGATGCGGCAAAAAAACATAAGAAAGCGCTGCACATACAAAAGCCAGGGCGTGCGCAGATAATTCGAGAAAGCGTCCCCCTGCATCACGTAGCCGGTGGTGGCGTCCTTGGCCCGGGTAAACAGGACGTTTTCCCCCGAAATGATAGAATAGAAATTGAACCCGTTAAAGCTGAGAAAATCCCGCCGGGTGAGCAATTCGCCGGCGGACGCATACGAATGCTTGCCCAGCTCCCACAGTTCCGGCTTCCAAAGCAGTTCGTTTATCCCAGTCATGAGCAGCATAGTGAGGAAAAACAAACAAAAGTTCATTGTCACCCCGGCCAGAGACACCAGAATGTCGTCCCGCTTGAAATTTTTGTAATTCCGGGGATTCACCGGTACCGGCCGGGCCCAGCCAAACCCGAACAGGATCATGAACAGGGTGCCGATGGGGTCCAGATGCTTTAAGGGGTTAAAGGTCAGCCGACCCATCATCTGGGCCGTGGGGTCCCCGCAGCGATAAGCCACATAGCCGTGGGAAAGTTCGTGCAGCGTCAGCGCGATCAAGATCGCGGGGATTTGATACAATAAAATAATGATCGTTCCCTTGGGATCGCTTTGCAAAGAAGACAGAATGCCCAAATTCCTTTTCTCCTTCCGATATTTTACCATTTTTATTATAGCCGAAAAGCCGTGAAAAGACAAGCCTTTTCACACCGTGCGGGAACGTCAATACATCATTTACAGCCCTGTATCAAAACCCAGAGTTCCTTCTCTTACCGCTGCGCTATCGTTCCGCGGTGCTCAGGATGACAGCCGTGTTGGTTTCTGAAAAAATGCTTTTTGACAGCATTAAAAATCCAACCCGCAACTGCATTGTCATCCTGAGCGGCGTGGAGCGTCAGCGGAACGCCAGCCGAAGGATCTTTTGTAATACTTTTCTATCCTCAAATCGTATAGGTAACTATGAAAAAATCCCTCCGCCTTTTGCAAGACAAAGGGATTGATAGGGCTCAATGTTAAACCGTAAATGCTCACTTTCGTCCGGCAAAATCCGCCGCCTGGCGCACCCAGCCCATCAGTTCTTCATTGATTTCATCACCGGAAGCAATCAGCAGATGATGGGTGAATCGTCCGGGATAAGGCTCGCACACGGCATCCACCCGGGGAGAATCCAAAGCATGATCCAGACCCAGGGTCACGGTGATGTAATCCCGGGGCCGTTTTGCCGCTTTCCGCACCGGCAGCAGGGACACGCAGGCGAACAGAT
Source organism: Clostridia bacterium (assembly GCA_030537395.1). Lineage (GTDB taxonomy): Bacteria > Bacillota > Clostridia > Christensenellales > Aristaeellaceae > RUG563. The sequence goes on from JAUNMW010000258.1 coordinate 3,310, forward strand.
GCCGATTGTAATAGGAAATCTGGGTTTTCTGCCCCTTCATGCGTTCCACGTCCACAGCTTTGCGCACCGCGCTGTCAAATGCCAGATACAGCGGAATCGAACCGGGATGGTCGTTGAAAAACAGCAGCGCTTCCCCCGGAATATCCGTCGGCGCCACCAGATCAGGCCTCGGGGCGCAGGACGGTGCCCATATCGTCGCCATCCAGCACCTTCAAAATGCTTTCCGGCTCGAACAAGCCGAACACCCGCACGATGGGCACCTTGTTTTCCGCGCACAGGGCGAACGCCGCGGCGTCCATCACCTTCAGCCGCATTTCCTGGGCCTTTTCATAGCTGATTTCCCGGATCAGGGTAGCCTCGGGGTTCTTCTTGGGATCATCGGTGTACACGCCGTCAATGTTCTTGGCCAGCAGGATAGTATCTGCTCCCACTTCCACGGCCCGCAGCACCACGGCGGTGTCGGTGGAGAAGAAGGGATTGCCGCTGCCGCCCGCGAACAGGGTCACATAGCCCTTTTTCATGTACTTCCGGGCCTTTTCCGCGTTGAACACCTCGCACACCCGGGGCATTTCAATGGCGCTCATCACCACGGCCTTGCCCCCGGCCCGCTGCACCGCGTCCCGCATGGCCAGGCAGTTGATCACCGTGCCCAGCATGCCCATCTGGTCCGCCGTCACCCGGTCCATGTCTCCCCCGCTGCGCCCACGCCAGATATTGCCCGCGCCGATGACGACGCCCAATTGTGTCCTTTCCGTGATCTGCACCAGCACCTTCGCCACATGATCGATGATGCCGTGATCAAACAGCCTTCCGTTTTCTCCCAGCATTTCGCCGCTGAGCTTTAAAAGCACGCGCTTGTATTCCATCCTGATTTCCCTCCTTTTGCATAAAAAACGGGCGGCACGAGGCCGCCCATTTACAATTGACTTACTTCTTGGTCATTTCGGCGATTTCTTCCGCCAGGTTGCTTTCTTTCTTTTCGATGCCCTCGCCGCACTCGTAACGGGTGAAACGGCGGATGGAAATCTTTTCGCCGGAAGCCAAAGTAGCTTCCTGCACGCGAGTGGCGATGGTGATGTCAGGATTCTTGACGAACTGCTGTTCCATCAGGCAGTTTTCTTTGTAATACTTTTCGATGCGGCCTTCCACCATGCGGTCCACGATCTTTTCGGGCTTGCCTTCGTTCAGGGCCTGGGCGCGCAGGATTTCCTTTTCCTTGTCCAGGGCTTCCTGGGGCACGTCTTCCTTGTTGATGTACAGGGGGTTGGAAGCGGCAATCTGCAGGGCGATGTCATGGCACAGTTCCTTGAAGGTATCGGTCTTGGCAACGAAGTCGGTTTCGCAGTTGACTTCCACCAGCACGCCGATCTTGCCGCCCATGTGGATGTAGCTGTCCACAGCGCCTTCGGCGGCCACGCG
>JAUNMW010000259.1 GCA_030537395.1 Clostridia bacterium
CGGGAACAATGCTTTCACAACCCGCCAAGCAACATCCGCTATTGCGGGTCCAGGGTGTTCAACACCCTGGTGGGGCCTGGGGTGAAACCCCAGCGTAACCCCACCTTAGTATTGAGAATCACCCTTGATAACGTTACTGTTAAGAGTTAAAAAGGATGGACGGTATGATCGCGGCACAACATGGGCTGTATTGAATTTTTCTGCGATTTATGGTATTGTTTCCTTGCTTCCGGTGATGCGCGCGATCCGGCGGTGGTTTGATGGAATCCGTGGTCGGAAGCGGGAAGGGGCAAACCAGTGGAAAAAAAGAAGCCCAAAAGCCTGATGGCGTTGTTTTGGGGCGTGTTTACCGTCAGCGCTTTTACCTTTGGCGGCGGATTTGTGATCGTAACGTTTCTGAAAAAGAAATTTGTGGATGAACTGGGCTGGATCGACGAAGCGGAAATGCTGGATTATATCGCCCTGGCCCAGTCCACTCCCGGGTCTATTGCCGTGAACGCGGCGATTCTGCTGGGCTGGAATACGATGGGGCTCCCCGGCATGCTGACGGGGGTTCTGGCGGCTGTTTTGCCGCCGATGATCATTCTGGGCGTGATTTCCATGTTTTACGTTGTGTTTGCCAGCAACCGGGCGGTCAGCCTGGTGCTGAAAGGCATGCAATCGGGCGTGGCGGCTGTGATCATTGATACGGTGCTGACGCTGGGGCAGAATGTGATCAAAGAAAAATCAGCGCTGCATATCGTGCTGATGGCGGCCGCGTTCGTAGCCGCCTTCTTCTTCCGGGTGAATGTGATCCTGCTGATTGGGGCGGCATTGGTGATCGGCCTGGCGGAAGCGTTTTTTGTCCGGAATCAGCAGCGGGGAGGCGGGAAAGCATGATCTACCTTCAGCTGTTCTGGAGCTTTTTCCAGGTGAGCTTGTTTTCCGTGGGCGGGGGCTATGCCGCGCTGCCGCTGATCCAAAGCCAGATCGTGGATCTGCACGGCTGGCTCACCATGGGAGAATTTACCGATCTGATCACCATTGCGGAAATGACCCCCGGCCCCATCGCCATCAATGGGGCCACGTTCGTGGGCATCCGGTGTGCCGGGATTCCGGGGGCGGCCATCGCTACCCTGGGCTATATCCTGCCCTCCTGCATTCTGGTATCTGTGCTGGCGCTTGTATATAAAAAGTATCGTTCCCTGTCCCTGATGCGCGGCGTGCTTGCGTCCCTTCGCCCCGCGGTAGTGGCGCTGATCGCCTCCGCCGGGCTGACGGTGCTTCGGGAAGCGCTGTTTGGCGGCGCGGCCTTGGCCCTTGAAAATGTGGATTGGCTGTCTGCCTTCTGCTTTGCGGCCGCGTTTTTGCTCATCCGCTTCAAAAAATGGAATCCGATCCTGACCATGGCCCTCTGCGGCGTGGCGTACGCCGCCGCGCATCTGGTGTTTCCCCTGTAAGAACTTCAAACAAAAACGCCGCTTAGATTCGCGGCGTTTTTTCGTGAAAACAGAATGAACTTATACATTTGGCTTGTTTACGCTGTTTTTTTCTCCGGTGTTTTGGCCCACTGCATCATGATAATGCCAATGACAAACAGGACCGTTCCGCCCACGATCCATACGCTGATGGGCTCATGGAAGAACAGGATGCCCCAGGCGATGGCTAAAAACACCATGGTGCTCTGCAGAGGGGCCACCATGCGGAAGGGCACCAGGGGAATGGCCTTGGCGTTCAGGAAATAGCCGATGCCTGTGACAAAGCCGAACCAGATAATGGCGGCAACACAGGCGAAATTCGGCGCGGAAGCGGGCAGCACTTCGCCCTGGGCGGCGGGGATCAGGAAGGCCAGCGCCGCGGCCAGGGAAAACATGATCAAGTTGCTGTCCAAAATATCGAAATGCGGCGCGGCCTTTTTCTGGGCGTACACCAAAAGACCGTTAAAGAACCCGGAAATCACATACAGCAAAGGCAGCGTCAGGTTTTCGCCCAGCAGCGCTTCCAAGGGGAGCCCGTTCCAGGAAATGAGCAGGATGCCGCCGATGCACAGCCCCATGCCCAGCCATTTTTCACCGCTCATTTTTTCACGCAGCACCAAAACGCTCAGCAGTGTGAGCATGATGATTTGCGCGGGTTGGGTCAGAATATTGCCGTAGGATACGCCCACGGAAAGCGCCACGTTTTCCGTGATGTAGGAAAGCAGCTTCGCCACCGCGCCAAAGATCAGCCAGCCCCCATGGGCCCGAAGCTGTGCTTTGAAATCCTCACGGGTATGTCTGTGAGTTACAGCCTTCAGCCCCAGCAGCCACAGCACGCCCACGAAAAAACGCATAAAGGTGATCATGTACGGGTTGAAATACGGCTTGATCAGCTTCACGGACGTGCCTCCGAAGCTGAAAAGGAACGCCACGATCAATAAATATACATACCCCATGGCTTGGTTCTCCTTTGTAACCTGGATCAGCTGAAAAGAGTTGAGAGTTGAGAGTTAAGATTTTATAACGCCAATAACAGTTTCCAAATTGTATCACGCTATGAATCTCAACTCTCAACTCCTTTTCAAGTTTTCAATTCTGAAGAAGCGTTCATTCCCTTCCCTTTACCATGGTCAGGGCGATGCGCTTTTTCTTTTCGTCCACGCTGACCACCCATACCTTCACGATGTCGCCCACCTTGACGACCTCGGAGGGGTGCTTGATAAAGCGGTCCGCCATGCGGGAAATATGCACCAGGCCGTCCTGATGCACGCCGATATCCACGAACGCGCCGAAATCGATCACGTTGCGAACGGTGCCGGTGAGTTCCATGCCGGGCTGCAGATCCTTCATATCCAGCACGTCGGTGCGCAGCACGGGCTTGGGAAGCTCGTCGCGGGGGTCCCGTCCCGGCTTTTGCAGCTCGGACAGAATATCGTTCAGGGTGGGCAGGCCGATTTCCAGCTCCTTGGCCAGCTTGTCCACGCCGTATTCCTTGGCTTTCAGGCTGATGCCGGGCAAACCGCCGTTTTTCACGTCCTTGGCGTCATAGCCCAGGGTGGACAGCACCTGCTTGGCGGCGTCGTAGCTTTCGGGGTGCACGGCGGTGGCGTCCAGGGGATTTTTGCTGTCCATCACCCGCAGGAAGCCGGCGCACTGTTCAAAGGCCTTGGGCCCCAGCTTGGGCACCTTTTTCAGGGCGGCGCGGGAAGCAATGCCGTTTTCCTCCCGGTAGGCCACAATGTTTTTCGCCAGGGCCGGACCGATGCCCGCCACGTGGGACAAAAGTTCGGCGGAAGCGGTGCTTACCTCCACGCCCACGGCGTTCACGCACTGCTCCACCACGCCGTCCAGGGCGGCGGTCAGCTCGTTCTGCTTCAAATCGTGCTGGTACTGGCCCACGCCGATGGCCTTGGGATCGATTTTTACCAGCTCGGCCAGGGGGTCCTGCATGCGGCGGGCAATGGAAACGGCGCTGCGTTGGGTCACGTCAAAGTCCGGGAACTCCTGAGCGGCCAGCTTGCTGGCGGAATACACGGAGGCCCCCGCCTCGCTGACGATCATGTACGCCACCCCGGGCAGCTCCGGAAGCAATGACACGATGAACTGCTCGCTTTCCCGGCTGGCGGTGCCGTTGCCGATGGCAATGGCGGTGATGCCGTACTTTTTTACAAAGCCCTTGATCAGCTTGGCCGCGGCGGCCTTGCCCGCTTCGTTGCCGGGCAGGGTGAAATGGCCCACGCCGGTATCCAGCACCTTGCCGTTTTCATCGATCACGGCCAGCTTGCAGCCGGTGCGGAAGCCGGGGTCCACCCCCAGGGTCACCTTGCCCTTGATGGGGGGCTGCATGAGCAATTGATGCAGGTTCTGGGAAAACACCTTGATGGCCTGCACGTTGGCCCGATCCGTCAGCTCATTGCGGATCTCCCGCTCCAGGGAGGGGAACAGCAGCCGCTCCCAGGCGTCGTCGCAGGCGGCCTTCACCTGTTCGGAAGCCGCCGAACTGCCCCGGACGAAAGCGTTTTCCACGGCCAGCTGGGATTTTCCTTCGGGGGCCAGCAAGGAAACCTTCAGGAATTCCTCCCGCTCGCCCCGGTTGATAGCTAATATGCGATGTGCCGCCATTTTGGGCACCGGCTCCTTGTAATCGTAATACATGCTATATACGCTGTCTTCTTCTTTGGCGGCTTTGGTTTCGATCACGCCCTCCCGCAGCAGCATTTCACGGAGCTCTTTGCGCAGGGCCGCGTCGTCGCTCACCTGCTCGGCCAGAATGTCCCTGGCCCCGGAAAGAGCGCTTTCCGCGTCCGGCACTTCCTTTTCCTCGTTCACGTATTTTTCCGCTTCGGCGTATACATCCCCCTTGGGCAATTGCAGTAGCAGCCACAGGGCCAGGGGCTCCAGGCCCCGTTCCTTGGCAATGGTGGCGCGGGTGCGGCGCTTGGGCCGGAAGGGACGGTAAATGTCCTCCAATTCCGCCAGGGTCTGGGCTTTTTGCAGGGAAAGGGTCAGTTCATCCGTCAGCACGCCCTGTTCTTCCAGCGCTTTGGCGATTTCCTCCCGACGCTTTTCTAAATTGCGCAGGTATTCCAGCCGTTCCGCCAGATCGCGCAGCACCTGATCATCCATGGAGCCGGTGAGCTCCTTGCGGTACCGGACGATGAAGGGAATGGTGTTCCCGGCGTCCAGCATTTCGATAACGGCCTTTACATGCTCCGGCTTCAAATTGAATTCCCGGGCGAGAAGGGTGATAAAGTCCATTGTGGTT
>JAUNMW010000022.1 GCA_030537395.1 Clostridia bacterium
TTCCACATATTCCTCCAGGCACATATCCATCTCCCGGATGCGCTGCGCGTGCTCGACGCCCACATAGCGGATGTGCCATTCCTCGCCGGTGATGCCGGTGATATCGTCTTTTTCATCGGTATAGCGCATGATGAAGCCGTAATCCCAGCAATGCTTTTTCAGCCAGATATATTGGGCGGTGTCCATAAAGGTCTGCCCCGGCACGTTCAGATCGAAAGCCAGGCCGGTATGATGCTCGCTGGCGCCGGGATCGGCCACCTCCCGGCGGGTGATCGATAAGGCCTGGGCATGGGTGTGTCCTTCGTTTTCGTAGCTTTTCACCCGGTTATTGAAAATCCGCTGCTGATCGGCCACGGTGCGGTAGGCTTCCCGCAGCTTCCAGGGCGAAATGCCGTCCGCCTCCGCCGCCCGGATCATGCGGGTCAGGGCTTCGGTGGCTTCCCGCACGGCCTGGATGCTGTCCCGCTCATAGGTCATGATATCCCCCGCCAATTCCTTCACCGTCACCAGATCGGCAGGCTCAAAAGCGGCGGGCAAGGGGTTCCATTTGTTCACCAGCAGGGGGATGCTGCCTGCCAGGGTGTCCACGGGTCCCGGCTTGGCCACGGCATCTTCGGAATACAGGGCAGTCAGGGTCTTTTGCCCCGCGATGCCGTCGGCGTCCAGGTTATTGACCTGCTGGAAGGCCAGCACCGCCGCTTTGGTGCCGCTGCCGTAATCCCCGTCAATTTTGCCGGTATAATAACCCAGTTCCTGCAATCGGATTTGCAGATCGGCCACCATCTGGCCCTGTGCGCCGGAGCCCAAAAGGCTGGGCGTCGGCGTGGGGGCAGGCGGGGCGGTTGGGGCCAGGGGCGTAGGCGTTGCGCGGTTGGGGTCCGGGGTCACGCTGACAGGCTGAACCGTAGCGGTGGGCACCGGCGTTATGGCCGCTTCCGTTTGGTACACGTTCCAGGTGTTCATGGCCCGGGCCCCCACGATCACCAGGGCGATCAAGAGCACCAGGCACAAAAACATGAACAGATACGGGGACTGTTTTTTCCTTCCCCGGGATGAACGATGCTGGGACATAAAAGCCTCCCTGCGAATATTCTAACAGGGAAATTATACTTTCTTTCGCCCCTTCTGTCAATGCGCGGCCAGCCAGCGTTCCGCTTCCTCCCGGCTGTCAAAGCCCATGCCCAGCAGCAGCGCGGCCTGACTTTCTTCATCAAATTCCGAAAGCAGCCGGTGATATTCCCTGGTGGCGGCCATGCCGTCGCCGTACACATTGCGGCTGAGCACGATCTCCCCCGCGTCGCTGACGGACAGCACCTCATGCATGGGGCAGTACAGGGGAATTTCCCGGCTCATGGTGATCCTGCTTTTGCTGAAATCCTCGATCTGCCAAAGCGCATAATAATCCTGTACCGCGGCGAAATCCATGCCCGTCACCTGATCCGGCGCTTCAATGCGCCGGGTCACGCTGTGGCCGCAGCGGGAAAAGCCCATGGTTTGCATGATCTGGCAGCCCGCCTCCACCCTCTCCCCCATTTCCGAAGCGCTGGCCGCGGGCGGAGGCGTGCCCATCTCCGATGCGTACTCCGGCTCCACCGGCGCTTTTGCGTCCTGCAGCATCAGCGCGAAAAACGCTATCATCACCGCGGCCGACAGCAATGCCAGCCGAAAAAAGCCTTTCCATCCGTTCGTTTGCATACTTCATTCCTCCCCCGCCTATGCTTCCCATCTTGCATGGAATCCATTCCTGTGTTACAATCAAGGCATTCAAGAGGAGGGAGCTTTTCATGAAAAAAGGCGTGATTTTCGATCTGGACGGCACCCTGCTGCACTCGCTGCCGGACATCGCCGCGGCCATGAACCGGGCGCTGACCCGGTATGGCCTGCCAACCTTTGAGGAAAACGCATATAAATACAAGGTGGGGAACGGGGTGCTGAAGCTGACCGAGCGGGTGATCGGCGAGCGCGCGGATTTATACGATCAGGTGAAAACCGCCTATATGGCGGACTATGCCCGCAATAACCGGATCAGCACCCGGCCCTTCCGGGATATCCCCGAGCTGTTGAAGGAGCTGATTAGGCGCGGCATTCCCGTATGCGTGCTCACCAACAAGGATCAGTCCGACGCGGAAAACATGCTGGCTTACTATTTCCCGGACATAGCCTTTTCCGTCATCCGGGGCCGGGTGGAGGGGGTGCCCCTGAAGCCCAATCCCGCGGGGGCGCTGCTGATCGCCGAAAGCCTGAGCGTTTCCCCCGCCGACTGCCTGTACGTAGGCGATACCGGCACGGACATGAGCTGCGGCAGCGCCGCCGGCATGGAAACCGTGGGCGTGCTCTGGGGTTACCGGCCTCGGGAGGAGCTGACGGCCAACGGCGCCCGGCACTTGATTTCCGAGCCTATGGAGCTGCTTCGGCTGGCGGAAGCATAAAAAAGCGGCTTCCTCCGGTTCCTTCTGAAAAGGCCGAACCAGGAAGCCGCTTTCCATTCGATTCCCCCGCGCTGTGTCTATCGGTTTATAAAAACCCATGCCGGGCGAACCAGGCATGGGTTTTCGAGTTTATTTTGCTGTCACCTGAAAGGTTTTGTATCCGAAATAATCCGTATTGAAATAGTAGGAAACGGTGTAGGTGCCTGTAGGGATTTCTTCATACACGCTCTTGATGTAGCGCCAAAGGTTATTGAAGGAAACGGAATCGAAATACATGTAATCATACGTGGTCAGGATCTTGTCTTCCCGGGCAATGAAAACGAATATATCGCCGTTTGGCAGCTTCAGCGCCACACGATCCATTCCATATATGCTCTTGGTGATCTCTGGCAGAGTGGCCTTGATGGTAGCGCCGCAAAAATTTTTCGCATCGTTCATCGTGCTTTCAATTTCAGACAAAGTAAACTGATCCACGTTGGAAATGGAACCCCCCTGCTTTTTCCGCAGGGTCACGGTCAGCCTCGCGCCGCTCCCTTCTCCGCCAAACAGTCTGGTGCTGCTGCTGAACTCGTAAACGTCCATGTTATAGTCCTGATCCGCAACATAGAGCAGATAGGATTCACCGGGGGCCAAATCGGTAATTTCAAAAGACGTGCCCTCGATGTTCCGCGCCGCCATCTGCAGCGAATAGTTTTCCTGCCCGTCGGTATACTGGTAGGCGACCACGTAGGGACCGTTTTTTGCGTCATCCTTCCATTTCAGCAGCACATTTCCGTTTTCCTGCATCTGCGCGCTGGTAATGGTCAGGCCGCTTTCTGCGGCGGCGGTCACGACCAGAGCTGCAATCGCAATCAGCAAGAGCGCCATGAATCCCCATTTTTTCATTTTTCTTCACCTTCCGTCATTTGTGCGTGCAGAAGCGTTCCAATGGCTTACCGGATGAAATTGGTAAACACCTTTTCCAGTTCCGGATGAGGCAGCCCGTTTTGCCTGCCCAGGTCGATGCACTTCAAAAGCCATGCCATATTTTTGCCGATGTTCACCATGGTCATCAGGCCCTCTTTGTCCTCGTACACCTGTTCCGCGCTTGCGCCGTGCACGTGGTTCCAGTACGTGGAGGACACGATGGGCATGCACTGGATGGTGAAATATTTGTTGATCACGTCCATGGAGGCCACGTTTCCGGCCCGGCGGGCGCTGAGCACGGCCGCCGCGGGCTTGAAGGCGAAATTCTTTCCCGCGGAATAGAAGCACCGGTCCAGCACCGTCAAAAGCCTGGCGCTGGGATGGGCGTAATACACGGGGGACCCGAACACAAATCCGTCGCAGGAGGCCGCTTTTTCGGAGATTTCATTCACCGCGTCGTTAAACACGCATTTGCCCAGCTCCCGGCATTTCCCGCAGGCGATGCAATCGGTCATGGGCTTGTTGCCGATGAACACGGTTTCGGTTTCGATTCCCTCTTTTTCCAGCGTTTCCGCCACCGTTTTCAGCGCCACGGACGTGCAGCCGTCGGGACGGGAGGAGCCGTTGATCAGCAAAACCTTCATAGGGGATGACCTCCTTTTGCGGATTTGAGAGTTATTCAGATAACAGTTTAAAGAGTCCTTTAGGTCAGAGTTGAGTGTTTAGAGTTGAGAGTTGTGTTATGTCATGATTGTACATGTGTTTTTGGATTTCCAAAGGACACCACTATATAACTCTCAACTCTCAACTCTTTCCTCTCAACTTCCTTATAGACTTAAAGCGCTTGTTAAACCTTCAAAGCATCACACATTGAATCTGAACAGCGTCACATCGCCGTCCTGCATCACATAGTCCTTGCCCTCGGATCGCACCAGGCCTTTTTCCTTGCAGGCGTTCATGCTGCCCAGGTCCCGCAGGGTTTCAAAGGGCACGATCTCGGCGCGGATGAAGCCCCGTTCAAAGTCCGTATGGATTTTTCCGGCAGCCTGAGGGGCCTTGGTGCCCCGGGTGATGGTCCAAGCGCGGCACTCGTCTTCACCGGCGGTGAGGAAGGAAATGAGGCCCAGCAGGTGATAGCATTTCTGGATCAGCCGATCCAGACCGCTTTGGCCGATGCCCATTTCCTGCAAAAATTCTTCCTTTTCGTCCGGCTCCATTTGGGCGATTTCTTCCTCGATCTGGGCGGAAATCACCAGCACCTCCGCCTGTTCCTCGGCGGCGATGGCCTTTACCTGCTTCACGAAATCGATGCTGTCCTCATCTTCGGAAACAAAATCCTCGGCGATGTTGGCGGCATAGATCACCGGTTTGGTGGTGAGCAGGAACCAGCCCTTTACGATCTCCTTTTCTTCATCGTTCAAGGGGCAGGTGCGGGCGGGCTTGCCGGACTCCAGGTGCTTAAGCACCCGCAGGGCCAGGTCCGCTTCCTCGCCGTATTTTTTGTCGCCGGTCTTGATCAGTTTCCGGGCCTTGTCTTCCCGTTTGGCCACGGTTTCCATATCGGCGAAAATCAATTCCAGATTGATGGTTTCAATATCCCGGGCGGGATTCACGCTGCCGTCCACATGGATGATGTTTTCATCCTCAAAGCAGCGCACCACATGCACGATGGCTTCGCATTCCCGGATATGGGACAGGAATTTATTGCCCAGGCCCTCGCCCTTGCTGGCCCCTTTCACCAGGCCCGCGATATCCACAAATTCCACGGTGGCGGGGGTCACTTTCTTGGGATGATACATATCGGCCAGCACGCCCAGGCGGCTGTCCGGCACGGCCACGATGCCCGCATTGGGCTCGATGGTGCAGAAAGGATAATTGGCGGCCTGCGCTCCGGCCCCGGTGATGGCGTTAAACAGTGTGCTTTTTCCTACGTTCGGAAGTCCGACCACGCCCAGTTTCATGGCTCTCGTTCCCCTTTGCTCATTTCTTTCTGTAATCTACAGCTCTTCCATTATACGCCAAGGGCGCTTGGTTTGCAAGCGCTGGAGGCCAGGGAAAATAAAAAGAACGGCAGATGAATGCAACAGAAAAAACGCCCCCGGAAAGCCCAAGAGCGTTTTCTTCCCCCCAAGCAAGCAGCGGAAAATAACGCTGTTCGCGCTCCTCCATGATCTTCATGCCCGTGCAGAGGACGGTCCCACTTTGGGGATCCGGGCCTTATTCATTCAGTGCTTAAGCGGTGATCATGGGTTTTTTACCGCCTCTTTCTGCGCTGCGCCGCAGAAGGGTTCTTTTGCGTTTATTCATAAATGCGGCAGCCGCTTTTTCCGCTTTTTTTCACCCGGTACAGGGCCGTATCCGCATCCTTGAAAATATCGTCCGTAGGATTTTTCCGGTCGCAGAAGGCGATCCCCACGCTGAGGGAGATCGGCGGGGTTCCTTCGTCCGGTTTGGAAAGCGTTTCATTCATTCTGCCTATTTTTTCTTCAACCAGGGTTCTCAGGGCGCTGTTGGCATGGCGCATGATCACGCAGAATTCATCGCCCCCGATGCGGCTGATATGGTCCTCGGAGCGGAAGCTGCCGGTCAGCACACTGGCCACCCGTTTGAGCACCAAATCCCCCATATCATGGCCGTAGCTGTCGTTGAATTGCTTGAAACCGTCTATGTCCACCACCAGCACGCCCACATCGGCCTTGTGCATGGCTTTGTATGCCTTTTCGTAGGCGGCGCGGTTGTAAAGGCCTGTCAGCGCGTCATGATTGGCGGAATAGGACAGTTCCTCGTTTCTTTCATTGTTTTCCGCCAAAATATCGTTATACACCCGAGCCAGATGCCGCATTTCCCGGGCGCCCTCGGCCGGCATTTCCTCCCGCTTGTCCAAATGGCGGATGTTGCGGTACAGGGGCCTGATCAGCAGGAACGAAGTGAGCAGCACCGTGGTCAGGATCAGCACCAGCAGCAGCACAATCAGCGCGGTTTCCCGCCGCAGCAGACGGTTTAGCTGCCCCGCGCCGCCCATCATTTCCTGCTCCGTATCCTCCACCAAGGCGTTGATGCTCCGCTCCACCTGTTCATAGATCGTGGTTTTCTTTTCGCTGTACGCGGCGTTGAACATCCTGTCCATGGCTGACGCCCTCTGCTCCTCCGGGGATAGAGCGGCGTCCTGTTCCGTCAGCTCCACAGCGCTGATCATGGCGGGAAAATCTGCGGGATCATAGCCCATGCCGGCAATCATCAGCCGTATGGCGTAGCATTCCACCTGCACCAGCTCATTGGAGTGGTTCAGGGCCGCGTCCAGAAAGCGCAGCGGCTCCTCTTCCTTAATAAAGTATACCGCGTCTTCCCGCATGCTTTCCCGGCGGCGGGTCACTTCCACCTCCCGCACAAAATTCAGGACGTGGGCGGGGTCCCCCGTTGCCACAAAGGAACGGGATTCATTGGTCAGATAATCGGAGCCCTGTTCAAACAGCACCGCATCCTGCTGGCAGGTGATATACCGTTCCATGGCCTGCTGGGTGCGGGCAAAGCTGGCATTGACCCGGAGCGCGGCATACAGCAGGGCGACGGAAATCAGCGCGGCGACAATAAGAAGCACGCGGTACACGCTGCTCATGGGAATGCCCGTTTTCTGCCCCCAAGGATTTCTTTCCTGAGCTTTTCTCATGTTTGTATGCACCCTTCCGCTTTCTTTCGTTCGTTCAGAATGTGCGCATATGATCGTATTATATATACTACGCATCTGTGAAAATTCCTTCTTTTGGCACGGCAGGAAGCTCATCGAAAATGCAATGCGTCCCATTGTTCCTTCAAACCGTTTTATTCAATCCCTATGCTTTCCGGGGCGTTCTTTCTTTCGCCCCTGAAGGAATCGCAGCAGGCATAATCCGGCCCGGCGCAGCCCCAGGCAATAGATCCCCGCTCCGCAGCACAGCCCCAGCAGCGCGTAGAGCCGGACCCGTCTCTCGCCTCCCGCGGCCAATGCCAAAGCGCAGGCCGCCGCTGTGAGCAGGCACCAGATCATATCCGGTAAAAAGCGCAGAAAGCGGGGAAGCACCCTGCGCAGGCCCCGGGCCCCGTCATAGAGCGCGCCCGACAGAAACCCGGCGTAAAGCAGCAGCAGAAAAACCCGGGCCTGGCCGCCGGTTTCAAAAAACGTCATTGCGCGCCGCGCCTGAAAAGGCCCCTGCGCCGGGTGCGCTGGGTGTAAATCACGCCGTCGATTTTTCCTTCCACCGCCATCTGCCCTTCCTCCAGCATCAGCTTGGTCACGTGCAGTCCCTCCCCCGTCAGCGCAATTTCCCCGTTTTCCGTCATCAGGGTCACCTGATTCTCATCAAAGCCCAGCACCTCGTTCACCCCGGTCAGCACTGCCCGCCGCCGGTTTTCCATCGTCAGGCTATGGTTCTTCGCCGGCACGGCGTGCCGCGGATTATTTTCTTTTTCCATTCCGTCACCCCCCGCCTCATTGTACGCCCTTCCGCCGCGGGATATGACTGGGTTGAAAGCACGTTCAATCACTTCGTTTCAGAGTGCAGAGAATAAAGAGCACAGCGTTCGGAGTACGGATGATATAGTAAATATGAAGAAACGTCGCCGAATCATCAGACCATTCAATCTGCGCTCTGTGCGCTCCTTCGTTCCTTCCCCGCCTGCCGCTGCTGTTTTCTTTTTTTCCGCAGGCGATTTTCGCTTTCAGGCCGTTGAAATGCAGGGCGGATTGTGATATACTGGATAGACGAAAAAGCGGCGTTTTGCCGTTTTCAGCGGCTAAAATGTATGATTCAGCGGAAAGAGGTTGCGTTTTGTTCCGGGTTTGATATACTTTTACCGCAGTCAAACGAAAGGGGGACAACGACATGCAGCAGAAAAAGAACAACGCTTCCAAGGCGTATATCATCGCCTTCCTCGTCATGGGTGTGGTGGTGGTTCTTTATTCCCTGATCTTTAAGCTTTACCGCTGGCAGCATTATCTGATCGCGGCAGGCATCGCCTTGCTGGCGGGCCGGATCGCCTATATCATGGCCCAGGGGGTAGACACCAGCAAGGAAGCCCCGGTGCAGCAGGTGATTCCCAAGACCGGCGATTTGGCCGTGGATTCCCTGGTGGAAAAGGGCCAGGAAATGCTGGCCGAAATCCGCAAGGAAAACGATCTGATCCCCGATGCGGAGCTGACCGCCCAGATGAACCAATTGGAGGACGTGGCCAACCGCATCTTCCACACCGTGGCCGAGCAGCCCGCCAAAGCGCCTCAGATTCGCCGCTTCATGGACTACTATCTGCCTACCACGCTGAAAATGCTCTCCGGCTACCGCAAGATGGATGAGCGGCAGGTAACGGGCAAAAACGCCCAGGAGACCCGCTCCCAGATTCGGGAAGCCATGAACACCGTGCTGAAGGCCTTTGACAAGCAGCTGGACGCCCTGTATCAAGACGAAATGCTGGATCTTTCCACCGATATCGACGTGATGGAAACCATGCTGCGTCAGGACGGCCTGATCGATTCCGGCATGCAGCAGAAAGCGGAACAATAATCAGTTTCTTTCATCTTTAAACGCATTGAGAAAGGAGACCATCCCCCATGACTGACAACGAATTCGCCCAGGCCGCCCAGCAGCTGGAAGAGGAACAGCATACCGCCCCCGTCCTGACGCTCCATCCCGAAATGGAAGCCAAGCAGACCATTGAAAAGGCCGTGGATATGCTTAATGAACTGAAAACGCCCCAGGCCCCCGACGCTCAGGAAGCGGTGGACATGGCGGAAGCCCTGGATTCTTCCCTGACCGACGAAGAAAAAATCCAGGTGGCGGCGTTCTCCAAAACCATTGATTTGACCAATCCCGATCATGTGATGCTCTACGGCGCGGACGCCCAGAAGAAGATTTCCGGCTTCGCCGATACGGTGCTGGCAAACGTAAAGACCGGCGACACCGGCGAGGTGGGCGATATCCTGTCCAAGCTGATCACGGAGCTCAAGGGCTTCAACGCCGCCGGCGAAAAGCCCAAGGGCCTGAAGGGCCTGTTCTTCAACGCCAAGTCCCAGATCACCACCATCCAGGCCAAGTATGAGGACGTTTCCAAGAATGTGGAAACCATCGCGGGCAGCCTGGAGGATCATCAGGTACAGCTGCTCAAGGACGTGGCCATGTTCAATAAGCTGTACGATATGAACCTGAGCTACTTCCACGAGCTGACCATGTACATCGTAGCGGGCGAACAGCGCCTTCAGGAAGTGCGGGACACCGACCTTAAGGAATTGCAGGACATCGCGGCCAAGAGCGGCGACGCCATGGACGCCCAGAGGGCCAACGACCTGGCCGCCCAGTGCGACCGGTTTGAAAAGAAGCTGCACGACTTGAAGCTGACCCGGCAGATTTCCATGCAGATGGCCCCCCAGATCCGCCTGCTGCAAAACAACAATTCCCTGCTGGTGGAGCGCATCCAGTCCACCCTGGTCAACACCCTGCCCCTGTGGAAGAATCAGATGGTGCTGGCTCTGGGGCTGCACCACAGCCAGCAGGCCATGCAGGCCCAGAAGGCGGTGACCAATATGACCAACGATCTGCTGAAAAAGAACGCGGAAACCCTGAAATTGGGCACCATTGAAACCGCCAAGGAATCCGAGCGCGGCATCATCGATCTGGAAACCCTGGTGTCCACCAACCAGAGCCTGATCGATACCATCAACGAGGTCACCCGCATCCAGCAGGAAGGCCGCCAGAAGCGGGCCGAGGCGGAAAAGACCTTGTACAACATGGAAAAAGAACTGAAAGAAAAATTGCTGAACATGTAATTATAAGGAGAGCCGACAATGAAACTCAAAACGGGCTGGGCATTTATGCTGATGGTGATTCTGGTGGTGGGCAGCGTGATTTTCGGCGCTTACCGCGGCTGGAGCGACGAAAGGGCGCGCGTGAACGAAACCTACGCGGGCCTGGAAAGCATGCTGCAAACCCGTGTGGAATCGGCCTATAACGTGCTGGCCGTGGCCAGGCGCCACGTGCCGGAAACGGATGAACATTATCAGAATGTAAAAAATGAGCTGGCGGTTCTGGAGGGCAAAGCGGCGCTGGGCGAAAAGGCCCGGGCCAACGAAGCCCTGACCCGGGACGCCGGTGCGCTGCTGAACGAAATCGCCGCGCTGGACAGCGTGAAAAGGGATGATCGGGACAGCATGTATGTAAACACCTATCTGCCCCAGATGCTGGCCCAGAGCGAAGAAAAAACCGCAGGCGCGGCTTACAACCAGGCGGCCGCGGATTTCAACAGCCGCATGAAGGGCACCTTCAGCGGCTGGCTGGCCCGCACGCTGCTGGGCATCAAGCCCGCCGAAGAATTCATCGCGCAATAAGGAAGGAGGAGGAGAAAAGTGACCATGAAAAAATTCACGGCGCTGCTGCTGGCGCTTTTGCTGTGCCTGGCTTTGGCCACTCCCGCTTACGCGGCGACGGAGTATCCTCCCCGTCCTTCCGGCACGGTGGCGGACCTGGCCGGCGTTCTTGGGGAGCAGGCCATCAACGATCTGGAAACCCTGTCCCAGCGGATGGAAGCCGCTTCCGACGGACATCTGTTCGTGCTCACCCGCCATTTTCTGGGCGGCGCGGACGCACAGCAGTATGCCGACAAGGTGTTTGAGGTGTGGAATCTGACCTCCCGGGACGCCTTGCTGCTCATGGTGATCGGTGAGGAAACCTTCGCCCTGTCCCTGGGTCAAAGCGCCAAAGCGGCCCTGCCCCAGGAAACGCAGACCAGTCTTTTGGGCGCTTTCCGCACCGCTTATCTGAATCGGAACTATGACCAGGCGCTGGCCGATCTGGCCCTGAATCTGGGCCAGACCCTGGCAAAGCACAGCGGAAGCACGCTGGATGCTTCCGGTCTGTTTGGCGTCGCCGCCATCCAGTCCACCCCCCAGCCCCAGACCGCCAGCGATTGGTGGTACGGCATGTTTGCCCAGGACGATTACGACGCCCGCTGGGATCATGATGAAAGCTCCTGGAACGAATGGCAGGATGAATGGCGCTACGAAGAAACCAGCATCAACTGGCGCAGCGTGATCATCTGGGGTCTGGTGATTTATTTCCTGTTCTTCCGCCGGAAGAGGAAGAACAAAAAATGGAGGTAATCTCATGCGGCTGTGCATGATCTCCTTGGATGCTGTGGCGCAGCCCGACGCGGACAGGCTTCTTGGCCTGCCCGCGCTTTCAGCTTTAGCGGAAAAGGGCGTTTTCTGCGATCAGGTGAAAACGATTTATCCAACGCTCACCTATCCCATCCACACCAGCCTGATCACCGGCTGCTATCCCAGCATCCACGGCATTGGCCACAATCAACCCTTCCAGCCCGATACCGAGCCCCGCATGCGGGCCTGGTACTGGTCCGTCCGGGATATTCGGGTAAAAACCCTGTATCAGGCGGCCCGGGAGAAAGGCATGGACTGCGCCTCCATCCTGTGGCCTGTTTCGGGGAAAAATCCTTATGTGCGACGGAATTTCCCGGAGGTGCTGCCCCTGCCCGGCGAAAGCGCGGTGCTGAAAATGCTGCGCTATGCCTCGCCCCTGTGGATTCTGCGGATGGAGCTGAAGTACGGCAAAACCCGCAAGAGCATCAAGCAGCCGGACCTGGACGACTACGCGGCGCTGTTATGTGAAAAGCTGTACGCTTCCCGCCGCCCGCCGGATTTTTTGACCGTGCATCTGGTGGACTGCGATTCCATGCGGCATTGGCACGGCACGGACAGCCCGGAGGCTCATGCCGCTATGGAACGGCTGGACCAGCGGGTAGGCCGCATCGTAAAAGCGGTGGAAAAAGCGGGCCTGGCAGACGAAACCCTATTCTGCGTGGTCAGCGACCATGGCCAGCAGGACGCGCCAAACGGCGTTTTGCTGGATCGGGAATTGAAAGCTGCCTGCGGGGCCCGAGCCCAAAGCCTGGGCATGGGAGCCTATATTTTCGGGGATGATTTATCCGCGGCCCAAAACGCGCTGACACAAAATCAGGAAAAATGGGGCATCCGCAGGATTTTGGATGACGCCCAGCTGCGGGCCCTGAACGCCCCGAAGGACGTGCACCTGGCGGTGGATGCCCTCCCCGGCCATTGCTTCATCGATCACCCGGAAACAACCCACGGGGAACACGGCTTTTCCCTGGACTGCCCCCAGGCCCGCACCCTGCTGTGGCTCTCCGGCCCCGGCATCCGGCGCGGCGTGCGTATCGGGGAAACCGATCTGATCAATATCGCCCCCACCCTGGCCCGCGCTTTGCATCTTTCCCTTCCCCAAGCTCAGGGGCAGGCGATTTCAGAAGCGTTTGTGTAATCCCGTCTGGCTTGGCGGCAAAGAGCGCTTTCATGAACGAAGGAGAGAACAGAGTACAGATTGAACATTCTGAATGATCGGCATTGTTTCTTTGTATTCGCTATATAATCTGTACTCTCTTGCAGTCTTAAAGCGCTCAACAAAGAATAGAAAACTTCGCTTTCCATAGGAGGCAATTATGGCGGACAGCGCGATCGTAACTTATTTTTATCATTCCGGCTTCAGCGTGGCGGTACAGGACACCCTGCTGGTGTTCGATTATTGGCGGGGAGAGCACGACGAGCTGCCCTTGAACGCCCAATTGAAGGACGCGGACTTCCAGGGCTACAAGCGTATCCTGGTGTTCGTTTCCCACGATCATGAGGATCATTTTGACGAGGTGATTTACAGCTGGGATTATCAGCATCTGCCCATCAGCTACATCGTATCTGATGATCTGCCCATCGGCAAGCGCGGCAAGCGGGTAAAGCCCGGCGACGCCCTGACCATCGGCGATGCGGACATTCAGGTGTTCGATTCCACCGACAAAGGCGTATCCTTTTATGTGACGCTGTACGGGCTGCATATTTTCCATGCCGGCGATTTAAACCTGTGGCACTGGCGGGAAGAAAGCACGCTGCGGGAAATCGCCCAAGCAGAAAAGGATTTTTACGCCGCCATGGCCCCCATCGAGCATCTGCCCATGGACATCGCCATGTTCCCGGTGGACCCCCGCATGGGCGGGCTGTATGACGCCGGAGCCAATTATTTCGTCATGGCCGTAAAGCCCCGCCTGTTCATTCCCATGCACTGGCAGGGCAAGCCGGAAGTGGCCGCCGGGTTCGCCCGGAAGGGACGCACCCGCTATACGGAAATCCTGGCCCTGACCCGGCCCCGGGAGCAGGCGCAGCTGGAATTCGACGGCAATTTCCTGCATATCAACACCTTCTCCGTCATGCCGGAAGTGAAGGACGTCGCGGACGACGCCGATCTGCAGCTGGACGCCTTTTCCTCCAACGACCCCTTCATCAACACCGATCTTCCGGTCAAACTGTGAACCGCGCCATCTGAACACCCTATATTCCTATGCAAAAAAGGCTATTTCCGACAACGGCAATAGCCTTTTTTACGCTTATCATTCAAACACTCATCCACCAGATCAACGGCCGTTCAGGGAAAGGCCAGCCCGCTCCATGGCGATCACCAGGATGGGGATCAGCACCAACTGCAGAATAATGCCAGGGATGGCGTTGGTAATTGCACCTGCCAGGAACAGGGCCCAGGTAAACGTACTGCCGGACAGTCCCGCCAGAACGACCCGCGCAGCGCCCCACACGATGCGCCCCGCGATCATGGAAATCAGCAGCACGGCGTAGGTAACGCCCTTGGTTCTGGGCAGCTTCTGACGAAGAAAGCCCGCCATACCGCCGTACACCGCCAGTTCAAAGGCCATGGACACCGCTCCGGGCACCATGGCGGGCATGCCAAACAAGACGGAACGCAGCAGCGGCGCAATAAATCCCACGGCCAGGCCCCAGGGCCAGCCGCACATAAAGCCGCACAGCAGCGCCGGAATGTGCATGGGACAAAGCGCCGAGCCGATTTCGGGAATCTGGCCCGTGATAAAGGGCAGCACCAGAGCAATGGCCAGATACAGCGCCGCATAGGTCAGGCGGCGCACCTGCAGGGAAGTCATGCGCTTTTGATTGTTTGCTTTATTCACGGCGTCCATTTTCCTCCAGTTCCCGGATATGATTCATGGCGTCCTCCAAAATGGCGGCGGAGCCCTTGACGACGCCCGCCACATAGGTATTGCACAGATTCATGGGGATCAGCACCCGATAAGCCGGGCTGGACGCCACGGCATTGGCCATGGCGGGCGAGATTTCGCCCATCATGGCGTCCGCGGTGGCAATGCCGAAGGGTCCCACAATGATCTGCGCCGAGCGGCAGGCCACGACTACGGCATTTTCGCCGGTGGCCAGCTGATCAGCGCAGCCCGAGTTCATCATGTTCTGCGTGGCCATGCTATTGGTGCCAACAGCTGTAATATGCGCCTGAGGACAGGTTTTGCGGATGCTCTCCACTAACTTGCGGCCCAGCCGCCCGCCCTGCCCGTCGATCACAAGAATATTCATGGTCATTCCTCCTTGAAATAATACATCCCCGCCGGAAGCGTCCCCGTGGCTTCCTCCGTCAGCATGCGCAGCATTTCATCCAAATCCACGTCGGTAAAAAGGGATGGATTGGCCGTCTTGGCGATCATCACCAGGACCGCCGTTTGCAAATAAGGCGCTTCCAGCAGTTCCTGGGAAAGCAGAAGGACGCGCCTGTTTTTTACCGCGTCCATGGAGGCCCAGCCCTCCCGGTTCTGCAGCCGCTGATAGACCGATTCTGCCGCTCCGGTGCTGCTGACGCCGCTGCCCAGCACGCCGCTTTCCACTATTTTGATGATCACGCCGGGATTCTTCCGCATCACCCAGCCGTCATCCACCGTCAGATTTTCGGGCAGCAGCCGGGCCGATACATCGTAACACCCCGCGTTCAGAATCAGCGCGTGTTCCGGAGAGGATTTATGGATCGTTCCATGATCCCGTGCCGTTTCCCAGTACACATTCTGGCGCTGGCATTCAAACAGGGATCCCATCCGATCCTGCACCAATACGGTAAAGTAAGTCATGGCGGAATCGGCCGCTTCCGCGTCCTCCGAAACGCCCATCTGCTCCGCAGCATCCGCCGCCGCCGTTTGGGAGGCCGTTTCTTCCGCCTGCTCGTTCAATTGGCCGGCGCTCCTTTCCGAAGCGTCATTCGGCACAGGCGCGCCGTTGCCCTCGCCTTCCGCATGCAGCAGGCGATCCGTGCCCGGCACGATTTCGGCAGGGGCGTTCTCATCATATTCTTTTCGGGACGCATTGGGATTTTCCTTTGTCTGATTCGCAAATTCACCGGTATTTTCATCGCCTGGCCCGGTTTCCGGCAGGGCCGGGGATACGGCATCAGCTGATAGGCTTTCGCCCTCCCGCGTATCATCAAGAGCACCGGAGGAAATGCCGGCAGGCGAATGGACGTTTTGCTGCCCGCCGCCATTCGTGCGCGTTCGGCATCCGCAAAGCGTCAGGGCCAGGCACAGCGTCAGCAAAAGGAGCTTATTTTTTCTCGATTTCATATCCATAAACACTCCTTGTACCTAAGCCGAAGCCGCTGCCGCCAATCGGCCTTCCGCAGCAATGCCTGTTCCGTTTCGTTCAGCAGATCCAGCGCCTGCCGCCGGTGTTCCTCTTTCATTTCGTGGCCACTGTACGCCGCTTCCTCAAACAGTTTTTCGCACGCCGCAAAACGCTGGGCGTAGCCGGGGGAAAGATCAGCCCGCCACGCTGCGTAGGGCGCGTTTCCATCGCCGTTTCCGGTGGCCTCCAGCCAAGCGGCCACGTGCTGGAAGATGGCAAAAACGGCTTCATTCACGTTCTCCGATTGGAACGCAGACCGGGCGTCCAGCGCCTTTTGGTGCTGCCGGTTCAGCCATACGAACGGCAGGAAAGGAAGAATCACCAAGGCAGCCGTCAAAAGCAGCAGCAGGAGGATGCGCAGGTAATTGATCCAATGGGGCATGGAAATCTGCTCCTCCTCTACCGTGACCAGGCGGTATTCCCGGTCCGGCTGCGCCTCCTGATCGCCTTCTTTCAGCGATTGGGTATGCACATGGCGGGTTTCGTTTTCTCCGGCGGGCATTTCCCGGACGGCGCCGGTAACGGACTGCGCCATCTGGCTCAGCCGATCCCGGACCGCTTCGGAAGCCGCTTCCGCCGCGGCGTCCACCCCGGGCCAGACCAGCAGCACCAACAACCCCACAGCCGCCACACCCGCAAGCACAGCCAGGACGGCTATCCGGTTCCATGCCCGGTTCATCATCCAAAGTGCAAACAGCACAAAGAGCGCCACATTCACCCAAGCCGGGAACGCAAGGCCGAAGTATATTTGAAAAATCGCGCACCCCGCCATAAGGCCCAGGGCCGCCAAACGGCTGCCTGACAGGATCGTCAGGCCGATCCAGGAAAGCGCCGTCACCGCCAGCAGAAGAACAGCCAAGGCGACGGGCTGCTCCGCGGGAACATGGAACCGGTCATACACATAAGCGTTCATGGCTTCGCTGGCCTCAAACAGGCGGTTCAGCAGAGCCTTGGCCCCGTTTCGCGCGGAGGGGATGGCAGCAAGCAGGATCAGGGCCAAAAGGCTGATGAAAATGCCCAGAATAAACACCCGCTTCCCTGAGCGCCGGGGGTCGGGAGTCACCGTCTCGACAGCCTTCTTTTTCTCGTTGTCCGCCGCCGTTTGATCCTTCGCCCGCTCCCGCACCAGCAGTTCATCCCGTTTGGCGCTCAGCTTCCAATGGATGCGGTTCACCGGGTCCCCGGGCTGGTAGGCCCGCACATTGCCCGGGTCGTCCTCCTCCTGCTCCGCAAAGGCTTGAATGGTTTGATCAATCAACCGTGGCTTCCTGCCCGTTTCATCCTGCTTCAATAAGCTGCGCCGAACCGCGGGAATCATGGGCAGCAGCAGGGAACAGGCCAGCACGATGCGGGTGCCGGTATTGTTTTCAAAAAAGTACAGCAGGCAGGCCAGCGCCAGCCAGACCGCAAAACACGCATATCGCTTTTTCATTGCTTCATCAGGGTGCGGCTGTGCCGGTCCGGGTTCTCCACGGTTTTCAGGAGATCATTCAGCACGTCATTCACCGTCTTCTCCGCGCTTTCCTTCAGCAGCACCCGATGGGCGCACACATCGCGGAACACCGCCTGCACGTCATTGCCGGTCACGTAATCCCGCCCATCCATCCAGGCGTGGGCTTTCGCCATCCGGTCCAGGAACAGGGCTCCCCGGGGGCTGATGCCCACCTCCACCGCCGCATGCTCCCGGGAAGCCATGGTCAGGCGGGTGATGTAATCCAAAATGGCTTCCTTGGAAACCGTATGCCGCACTTCCTCCTGCATGGCGAGCAGGGTTTCCCTGCTCATCACGCGCCGCACCTGATCGAGCGGATTGACGCCCTGACGGTTTTTCAGCATTTCCATCTGCGCCGCGTAATCGGGATAGCCCAGCGACAGCCGCACCAGGAACCGGTCCACCTGCGCGTAGGGCAAAAACTGCGTGCCTGCCGCGCCGACGCTGTTCTGGGTGGCGATGACAAGAAAAGGCTTTTGCAGGGGATGGGTCACGCCGTCCACCGTCGCCTGCCTTTCCTCCATGGCTTCCAGCAGCGCGGACTGGGTTTTGCTGGAAGCGCGGTTGATTTCGTCCCCCAGCAGCAGATTGGCGTCGTTCAATGCGCCTGGATGGTAGGCAAAGCCGCCGCTCTGTTTATCGTACATGGAAAAGCCCACCAGATCGGAGGGCAGCACGTCCGGAGTGAACTGCACCCGCTTATAGGCAAGGCCCACCGCCCGGCTGATGGCCACGGCCAAGGTGGTTTTTCCCACCCCCGGCACATCGTCCAGCAGCACATGGCCGTCCGCCAGCAGCGCGGTCAGGATCTTTGTGATCACATCCCGCTTGCCCGCAATGACCTTCTCAATTTCCGTGACGACCTCTTCCATCTCCAGGCGCATGATTTCCTCCTAAAAAAGTGACAGCAAGACACAAGCGGCTTGCTGTCAAAGGCTGTACCGGTGCCGGAACCGCTGCGACGAATCCTGCAGGCCGGTAAGATATGCCGATTGCAGCACATCCTGACGGGTAGAACGAAGATTGCCGGGGAAACCCTTCCGAGAAAGGCGAATAAAATATAACGTACCTGCCGTTCTTATTTTACGATGATGCGGCCCTGCGCTTCAGCGTAGGCTTCGCCGATCTGGTTGTTCAGTTCATTGGCAATGAACAGCCACACCACGTCCCGCACCACCGCGGTGGTGATGGTGCTCTTTTCGTTCTCCTCGGCAGCCGTTTTGAAAACATAGGAAGAATCCATGCCGTTGAAGTTGGCGTTGCTGGTGATCACCGCGTAGGCGGCCTCCGCGTCAAAGGGCTGACCGTTCACTTCCTCGATGGTCACGCGGCCCAGGGACGCGGCCTTGAACCAGAGCCCCTTATCGCCATAGGCTTCGCCCGGATCGAATTCTTTGGCCGTATCCAAGGTATACTTAAGGCCGGATACCTGCAGGAAGGAGGCGCAAGCGGCGGCATTTTCTTCGGTATAAGGCAGAGCCTGGGACGCGGCTTCCAGCGCTTCCGCCAGTTGAGCGCCGGTCATGTAAACCACGGCCACCTTGTTGGGATAGGGCAGCACTTCGGCCAGCTGTTCCGCGCCGAATTTGCCTTCGGCCACATCCGCCCGCAGGTTGCCGCCGTTCCACAGGGCCACGATATGATCGGCATCCACGGCCACGCTGGTATTGCCCGCGGTCACGTCGTCTTCTTCAAAGTACGCATTGATCGTGCCGGAGACAGCGAACCAGCGCAGGGCATCCGTCCAAAGATCGCCCAGGTTGGTTTCGCCCTTGCGGGCAGCGTCATCCGCCCCGGAAAGTACAACGCCGGTATACGCTTCCAGAGTATCGTCCAGTTCAATCTCGTTGCCATGGGCATCGGTAAAGGTCACGGCGGAGGCAGTCGCCGCAAGGCCGCACAGCAATCCCAGCGCCAGGAGCAGGGCGATCGCTTTTTGTAACATTTTCATGATTGTCCTCCTTGTCATTTTGCATGGTCAGATAATAGGAAGGCCAACCGAAGGCGGATTCTCCGTCCCGGCGGGCCCCGTAGGGTTGCACGCCGGGCATCAAACCTGATGAGGAAATCCGCTGAAAGCGGATTCTCCGTCCCGGCGGGCCCCGTAGGGCCGCACGCCGGGCATCAAACAAAAAGGGCGCCAGAAGCCATCTTCGGACGGCCTTCGGCACCTTTATGATACCGGAATTGTTCTGGAGCCCCTCTATATGAACAGCCTGCTTGTGCAAGCCCATGGACAGCTTATGCTGACAAGCAGTATGGTAGCACGTGCCGCGCGTTTTGTCAATGTTCGTTTGGCAAAAATCATTCCATTTTTTGTTATTGTTTGCAGCCTCCGCAGCAATTTTCTGTTTACATCAAACGCAAATCACGGTACAATAGAATGGCAGTTTGCATGATGAATGGAGTCCGATGATCATATAAAAACTGTGCGGCGCGCTGTATGTGTGCTTGCCGCAAAGCGGTAAAGGAGGAGGAGCCCTTGAAGCGCATCGTTTTGCTGCTATTGGCATTGCTTGGCGGTATCATCATCTGGACGGGCGGAACCGTGACGGCAGAGGAAGAAAACGCGTCCTCGCCGGCTGTGCTGTCCTTTTCGTCCTTTGATGGCGGCGGATATGTATATACCGTTGAAATCGGTGATCCGTCCATTCTTTCCTGCGCGGTCAAGCGGGATTACGGAAGCGGCTGGAATGAATTGGAAACCGGCTCTCCCTACCATGAAATCTTCACCTTTACAGGAATCAAGCCCGGAACGACTTCGGTAACGATATACGGCCGTTCCCCCATCCTGGAAAACACCGATGCGGTCTACACCGCCTCAGTGGATGAAAAGCTGAATGTAACGCTCACCAGCATACGCGCGATTTCAACATTTTTCCTGAGCCGCAGCGCTGACATTGCCTATGATACTTATTACATTACCCTGGGGCAGGACGGATACCATGTATCCATCAACGAGGGAAAAGATCGGCTGATCGATTCCGCATCGGTGGATGCTCTGATGAAAATCATTGACGAATATGAGCTTTCCCGCTGGAATGGTTTCATCGAATCACAGCCGTTCGTGCTGGACGGGGAAAGCTTTTGGCTGGAAATCAAGCTGACGGACGGCACGATCATCCGGGCCCGGGGCGATAACAGATACCCGGAAAATTACTTTGAAGCAATCAGCAGGATACAGGGCATTCTGTCCCACGCGAAAACCACCTCCGGTTTTGCTGGGGACATTTGGCATATATTGCAAAGCATCTTATCTTCCGGAAACACTCAATAGCCGCTGCTGTTCAGCCGCGCTGCATCCGCTGATACCCCAAAAAAGAAGCCGCCGCTTCCCGAATGCACAGGAATCGGCGGCTTTTTTCGGCTGGACGAGCGGCGGTGAAAAGAGGATCACTTTTTCTTTTCGCTCTTTTCCTTACCCTTTTCATCTTCCTCGTCGGTCTGATAGCCGTAATGCGTATAATAGGATTTGTAGGAATACTTTTTGCTCAGGTAATTGTCGTATTCTGTCATATTCAAAACTGTTCCCAGGATCGGGCAGCCCGTTTGATCGATCTGATCCCGGGCATCGGCCAATTCCTGGCGCCGAACAGAATTATAGCCTACAACAAGCACAGTGCCATCGCAATACTTCGCAATCTGAGCGGCGTCAATGACCAGCCCGATGGGCGGAGCGTCGATGATCACGTAATCGAATTCCGCTGCCAGATCGTCCAGCAGCTTTTGGAAACGGGCAGAGTTCAGCAGCGGCAGGGAATTGGAAACCTTTCTTCCTACGGGCACCAGGTACGCGCCCAGGATATCCGTTTCGTATACCACGGCGGTTTCATCCACCATGCCTGCCAGATAATGGGACAGGCCCACTTCCTGCTCCCCGTTGTTAAACTGAACGCCGTATTTCTGCGTGATCATGGAACGCCGCAGGTCGGCATCCACCAGCACAACGCTTTTTCCCAGCTTGGCCATCGTCCGCATCACGTTCATGGACAGATAGCTTTTTCCTTCTGAAGCGTGACAGCTGGTAAACATGATCTTTTTGATATTTTCGCCGGAGAACGAAAGGTTGGTGCACAGCATATTCACCGCTTCCGAACCGGCATAGCTTAAGGGAGAAAAACGAGTAATCGACAGACTTTTCATGATTTCCTCCTCAAGCCAAGCTTTTTCTTTTCAGTGTTTTCATTGCTGACGGAGTCTTCAATGGGGACTACAGCCAGCGTGACCAGGCCGGCATACTGGCGAATATCGTCCACCGTTCTGATCTTGTCATCCATCAGGAAACGGAACACCACAATGGCCGCAGCCAGCATTCCGCCCAATACAAAGCCCAAAGCAACGTTCCGAACGCGGTTCGGGCTCACCGGATTGGTGGGCTCCAGTGCCACGGACATAATGTTGGGTTTATCGGTAGCCATGGTTTCCTGGATGTAGTTGCTGGCAACCTTCGCATACTCATTGGCCACCGTCGCCGCTTCCGCGGGAGAAGGCGATGTGAAGGAAATATCCAGCATGCGGGTGCCCGAGCTGTTGGTTACAGACAGCTTTTTGCGCATTTGGGAATAGGTGTAGTCCAGATCAAGATTGGAGATAACCTCCTCATGCACCTCCCACATATCAAACACCTTGATATAATCGCTCGTTAAAGCGGTGCCCAATTGCAAGGAAGACATATTCAGGATAGATTCGGGGCTTAGCACATAGATGATAGACGTGGCTTTGTACTGCGGCGTGACAAAGTAAATGGTATATACTCCGGCAACGATTGCAAATACAATTGCCAGGCAAACAATCAGCTTCCAACTGGCCAGCAGACGATAAAACAAATCAACCAGGTCAATGGTCATGGCGTCATCATTTTGCTGGGCAGGCGCTGTTGCGAGAGCAACACCCCTTTGCGTCTTCTGTTGTTCTGACATGTTTGTCTCTCCGATCTCGATCATTGTCGAAAAATGAGAAAATGCCGAAACGGAGATACAAGGAGGGTTAAGCCCTCCTTATATCAGCGTTCCAGCATTTACTGCTTTGCTTATTTGCTCAGGATGGCAACCAGAACGGTGGCTTCCTTCAGGGTGTTCAGGAATTCGGGTTCCACTTCGATGGTGACCTTGTTGCCTTCGGCAACGCCGTTAAAAGCGGTCCATTCCACGTTTTCGCCGTTCACGATACCGATCATAACGATCACTTCGTCGCCGTCCTTGTATTCCTTGCTGGCTTTGAAGGATACGGGGATCAGTTCGCTGGCTTCGGGAACTTCTTCCACAGCGATGGCGAAGAATTCGTCCACGGTGGTATCGGCAACAGCTTCGTCACCGAAATATTCTTCCACGGAAGCAGCTTCGGCCAGAGCCTTGAGCTGTTCATCGGCAGCAGCCTGATCTTCGGGCAGGTTCAGTTCCAGGCCTTCAACCTGTTCTTCAACGTCGATCAGATCAGCAGTGGTGATGCTGGGAACCGCTTCAGCGATAGCGGAAACAGCGGACAGGCACAGAACCAGGGCCAGGATGATGCTCAGCATTTTCTTCATGGTTTTTTTCTCCTTTCAAACTTATGAATGGCTTGGGCCACTCATATACCGTAAATCCCTCTCCGGGTTTACTTCGATTTTTGATAGAACAGATCAAGCACGATCTGCTCCAGGGAATCCTCATCCACGTGGAATTCCATAAAGCCGCTTTCGCCGACCAGATGGGTCCCCTCAGGGACAGACACGGGATTGCGCCGGTAGTTCCGCGCAGCCCATGCTTCATTGACCATCTGCGCGCGGCTCAGATTTGTCACCAGATAATCCGTCAGCACATCGAACAGCTCACCCACATAGCTTTCGCTGGAGAGAACCTTTTCGTGCAGTGCATCCACCATTTGGGTAAGGTACTGCTGCTGACGCGCCATGCGGGCTTCATTGGTGCCCGCCCCCACCGACATACGGCTGCGGACGAAGTATTCCGCCTGTTTTCCATGAAGCGTCAGGGTGCTTCCTTTCGTCATCGTGGGATCAAGCGAAGTAAAGTCGTCCTCCAGCGTGACGGTGATGCCGCCCAAGCTTTCGTTCAGCGCCTCAATACCATCCAAATTCATAGCAACATAGTAATTGATCGGCACATTGAACAGCAGATTGGACACTGCTTCCACCGTCAGCTCGCAGCTCTGCTCCCTGCCGTCCCCAAAGCCGTGGGAAAGGCAAATCTGCAGCGTGCGCATGCCCGAGCGGTTGCCCAGCACACCCAATACGGTGACGGGCGTCATGGTATCGCGGTCAATCTGGATCTGGGACACCGTTTTTCCCGCCGGATCAATGACAATCAGCCGCAGAAAGTCCGCCTGACCGCCGTTGCGGAAATTCGTTGACTGCGCCTGGCCGCTTTCCTGGTCGATACCCATGAACAGGATCGTGGTCAGGTTTTTTCTTTGCCGATAGGTAACGCCATTGATCGTCATTTGCTCATCCTCATATCGCAGGGTATAGTCCCCTCGAGGCTCAGGATTCGCATTGCGGTCTTCCAGCCATTGTGCGGCCACATAAGCGCCAACCAGCACCAGCACAACAACCGTTCCGATCACGAGAATATCCCGCTTGCGCAGCGGATGCTTTCTGTGCAATGCATCACCCCGCCTTCATGGACCCCGGCTTTCTTCGGATGAGCGCCTGAAACAGACGCCGCCCTTCCCCCGCCGCAGCCGCGGCGATGGAAAAACTTTCCGGTGCCGTACACTCAAAAAATGCGCAAACAACATTCTCCGAGTTTACTGGACTATTATATGCGCATTTGAATATTTTGTCAATCCGTTTTAAAAACATTTCAGAGTTTTGTAACCTTTTTCTGTCTTCTTTTTGTCTTTCTTTTTACCTATTATATGGTTTCACATTATACGGCTGCGCTCATTCCTCCTGGCCCGGGGTTTTATTCATTCAGCGCAAACCGGAATCCATAAAAATCAAATTTACTGCCCGGCAGGAACACGAAGGACACCGTGCACAGGCCCTGTGGCACGCTGACTTCAAACGCCTGCTCCGCCCGTTCGCTTTTTTGGAACACGCAGCTGGATACCGCGTTTTCTCCGTCCGGTCCGGCAATGCGCAGGGAAACGGTGCTGGTTTCCAGCTCCGTGGCCCCATCCAGGATCAGGCGCATTTTGCCCGCCCGTTCAAATTCCATATCGGTAAAGCTCAGCGTCACATTGTTCCCGATCTCCAGCACGGCCTCGCCTTCTTTCCGGAAGCTGTCGCCGTAAAGCTGATCCGCCTCCGATGCCGGGTTATACCGCAGGGCCCGGGATTGCCGCGCAAAGGAAAAGCCTTTTACGTGCACCTTGCTGTCCAGGGAAAAGGCAATGGTGTGCACCCCGCGCAGCGCCCTGGGCAAGCGCCAGGTTTCCGCCTGATAGGTATTCCAGATGCTCTTTTTCCGATAGGGAAGCTCCGCGATCAGGCATCCCCCCTGGGCGGGCATGCCATCCCACAGCCTGATGGTATACAGATCATCATTCAGCGCAAAGACAGGGATGGTGATTTCATCCGACCCCGCGGGGCCGAAGTCCACCTGGCTGAAGCCCGCCGCGCTCACGCTTTCCCGGGCGAAGGTAAAGCCCCGTTCGTTGCCCGCGCCGATGTCCCCCTCCTTCTGATCCCACAGCGCTCCGGCAATGAAACCGTAGGGGTCCAGCCCCACGGGGCCGAAGCCTTCCGCCGTGATTTCCATGACGGAAATCACCCGGGGATGGGGATACCCGTTGCGAGCCATGGCCCGCAGATACACACTGCCGTCGCCCCGGGCGGTGACGGTCACAATGTCCCCCGTTTGGCTGATTTCCGCGCATGGCATATCCACCCCCTGGGCGTTGGTGACGCGGAAGATGATTTCCTGCCCCATGGCGTTTTCCGGCAGGAGCTTTACCCGAAACGCCGCGGAGGGCTGCTCCGGCGTCAGGTGTACGGAGGACAGCGCCTGCAGATCGATCCGGCGGATGAATGCTTCCTCCTCCGTTTTTTCCTCCCGGCACAGCGCGGGGAAAGGAGCGCTCCTTCCCCCCTGAGAACGCGCCGCGTGCAGGGTGATTTCCGCGGGCTCCAGGCTCTCGCCGGTCACCCGCACGGTGATTTTCCCTTCCTCCTGCATACCTGCCATCAGCAGCAGCCTTCCAGAAAACAGCCGGCGGCTGGTTACCTGGTATCCGTCATGATCGGTGCTGTCCCCGTTGTCCATGCCCAGCAGCACACCGGGGCCCAGGATTTCAGCGTGTACCCGGTTCACCGCGTTTTCCACCGGGTTGCCCTCTTCATCCAAAGCCGATACGGAAATAAAGGCGATCTCCCCTGCTTTCAGGGAGGTTTCGCTTTCCAGAACCAGCTTTTTCGCCTCGCTAAAGGATTTCCTTTCCGTTTCGCAAAGCAGTTTTCCCGCCTCGTCGTATGCCCGGGCTTTCAGAACGCCCTTTTGATAGGGTACCTGCCAAATGGGCAGGCATCCTTCCCGGTCGAACCGGTTCACCCGCTTCCTGCCCAGGGATTCCCCATTCAAAAGCAGTTCCGCCCACGCGCCGTTGGTCATCACCGGCACGTCGATCAGCTGGCCCTGGTTCCAGTCCCAATAAATGCCGATGTGGATCATGGGCCGATCCGTCCACATGGCCTGATAGAAATAATAGGCGTCCTTGGGGAAGCAGGCGGTGTCCGTCTGCCCGAAATAGCAGTTTCGGGTATGATAAGGCGTGGGTTCGCCGATATAATCGATGCCGCTCCAAATGAACTGGCCCAGAGAATACGGCGTGTTCAGATCGTCCGCCAGCAGTTTTCTGATATCCTGGGCCCCCCAGCTGGTATTGGTGTTCAGCAGGGCGGAGCACTGCAAATCCTCCTCCGACAGAATAGTTTCCCGGAACGGGAAATGATAGATGCCCCGGCTGGCCAGCAGGGACCCCGTTTCGCTGCCGTAAATCATCCAGTCCGGATGCTTTTCATGGTGTTCCGGATAATACTTTTCCGCGTAATTGTAGCCCGGCAGCTTTACAATATCGGCGCATTTCTGGGCCCCTTCCCAGGGCATATAATTGCTGGCGAAGGTAACCGGAGCATGACGGGTATCATGCCTGCGCACTTCGTCCATCAGCGTCTTCGTCCAGTACTGCCCCCGTTCGGATGCCTGCATATCGTAAATCTCGTTGCCGATGCTCCACAGGATCACGGAAGGATGACACCGGTCCCGCCGCACCCAGGACGCTGTATCCTCAGGATACGTTTCCGGGAAGAACCGGGCGTTGTCGAATTTTGTTTTGGGCATTTCCCACATATCGTACAGCTCGTCCATTACCAGGAAACCCATTTCATCGCACAGCTCCAGCAATTCCCGTGCGGGCGGATTGTGGGAGGTGCGGATGGCGTTCACGCCCATCTCCCGCATCACCCGCAGCTGCCGCCGGGCCGCGTCCCGGTAAAAAGCAGCGCCCAGCGCGCCCAAATCATGATGCAGGCACACGCCATGCAGCTTTACCGATTCCCCATTCAGGAAAAAGCCCCGGTCCGCGGTGAATTCCGTTTCCCGGAAACCCACCGTGATTGCCTCTGTCTGCCTGCCCAGGGTCAGCCGCAGCTGATACAGAGCGGGATGCTCCACGCTCCAGGGCTCCACGCCCTTCAAATCCCATGCCAGCCGCGCCCCGCCCGGAGCAGGCTGCATGCTTTCTTCCCGGATCACATCACCCGAAGGCGTTTCCAACACAGCGCGGGGCATTTCCTCTCCCGCGCCCGTCAGTTCCGCTTCCGCCAGCAAGCGCCAGCCCCCGTCCCGCCTTTCGGTATTCACCTGGAATCCGTCCGGCACCATATGATAGGCGGGAAGCGTAACCAAAGCTACATCTCTGTAAATGCCCGCGCCGGAATACCAGCGGGAGTTGGGGCTCTGATGCCGGATATGCACCGCGATCTCGTTCTCCCCCGCTTTCAGCTTTCCCGTCAGTTCAGCAAAAAAGGGCGTGTAGCCGTACCGGTGGGTGCGAATCACTTCGCCGTTGAGCAGCACGTCCGCGTCCATATACACGCCGTCAAAATCCAGCAGCACACATTCGTCCAGGCCCTCGTTCCGCAGCGTTTTCCTGTACCACCCGTCCCCGGATTCATACAGATCGTCCGCTTGGGCAATCAGCCAGTCATGTGGCAGCGTCACCGGCTTCCGTTCCGCTCTTTTCATGTCCTCATAGGCGCTTCCCAAGGGCAGCTTCACAAACTCCCAGCCGTCATTCCAAAGCTTTCGCATCGCCTTTTCCTCTTTCATCTTAAATAAAACGCATTTAGTGAGCCCTTTAAGTTACGTAGTTAGTCCAAACTAAAAGGAACGTTGAGGCCTGCGC
>JAUNMW010000260.1 GCA_030537395.1 Clostridia bacterium
TGAACTGGATGAATTGATCCGGGAAATCTCCGTGAAGGTGTATGCGGAGCATCAGGTGATCCTGACCGCTGTGGGCGTGTATTCCGTGAATACCAAGGACCCCCATGTGGTAGAGATCCGCCAGAAAATCCGCGACTGCGTGTTTGCCCATCAGTACATTCAGCAAATGCATGGCTTCTATCTGAACGAAGACAAGAAAACCATCCGCTTCGACGTGATCGTCAGCTTCGACGCGCCGGACCGGAAAGCCGTCTATCAGGACGTGATGGCAGACGTGAAGCGGCTCTTCCCGGATTATCACTTCACCGTCACCATGGATACGGATTTCAGCGAGGCATAATGCTTTTAACAGTCATGTTGTAAAGGAGAAATGCAAGTAAAAAGCTATACAAGGGGAACGCTGGGGGCTCGCAGGCTTCAACGTTCCTTTTTGCTGGATTTCAGTTTGATTTTTGTCTTCGATAATATAACTGTTATCCTCATAAAAGCGCATAACCCAAAAGGCTGCATTGGCGTAAATGCCAGCGCAGCCTTTTGGGGCTTTTCAGGGGCGATTATCCGTTAAGTTCTCCCTGCTTGAGTATTTCCAGCGCGTCAAAGCAGAAATCCTCCGCCTGACCGTGATCATAGAACATATCCAATCCAGATTCGTAAGCGTTCAGGGCGGCCTGGATCACCCGCTGGTGATCGGTTGACATATGCTTCAAGGCCCATTCGCCGCCCTGCTTTTTGTTCAGCACCGCGTTATCCTGGAAATAGGCCACGGCGCGGCACAGGTTCAGCACAAAATAGACAGGATGTTCGTGCAGATGGGTTTGGGCGTCCTGCACATCGTACAGGATCGCGCGAAGAGCGTCCTCCCGCTTCACCTGGCTGAATTCCCGCGCAATGCTGGGCCCATGGATCACGGAGCCATAGGCATGCAGCGCCAGGATATAGGCCGTCAGGTCCGGATCCTCGCCGTGCATGCGGCTGCAATAGCCCTGGGGATCGGCCTCGTACTCCTGGCGATGACCTTCAGAATAATGGAGCTCGTAGGGGATGGGATACTCCGCCTGGCGGCTGTTTTTCTCCAAAAGCACACTCATCTCAAAGCCCTTGGGCGGCGCGTCGGAGAACAGCTGATAAAGCGTTTCCACCAGGCCGATCTTTGCTTTTTCCTCCATGGGCCTGCGCACCACCACCAGGAAATCGATATCGCTGCATTCCCAGCGGAAGCACCCGGCGGCCAGGGACCCATGCAGATAAATACCCACCAGGTTATCCTCCAGCAGGGCCTGATAGCGGTCCTTGACCACCTGCATCAGCTTCATGGCGTCCGTTTCATTTTTGGGCGGCGCCACGCCGTTATCCAGCAGCTCCCGGATGGCCTGGTAAGCTGCTTCCTCGTCCTCGCCTTCCACCTCCAGCACCACGGGATCATCGCCGGTGGCGCCCATGGACAGGATGCCCAGCATGGATTTGCCGTTGATGGTGCGGTTGCGGTGTTCAAAAATGATACGGGAAGAAAAATCGCCCGCCAAATGTACGAAATATTCAATCTGTGATCTGTTCAGGGGCGTGATTCCCGATAAATTCAGCGTTTGCTTGATCATCTCTCCTATCCCCATCCTGTCTTTGGTTTTCCTGGATCAGGGCCATCAGCCGCCGCATTTTATGGTTGGCGCCGGATTTGCCCACGGGCTTTTTCAGCATTTGGCCCAATTCCTCCAGCGATGCTTCGGGATGAAGCATCCGGATTCTGCCGATTTCCTGTAAATCTCCGGGCAAAGCGCCCAGGCTGTGGGCCAGGGAATAAGCGATAATGGCGTGCGCCTGCGCTTCCCCGGTGTTCAATTGCTTTTTCAGGTTGGCTTCGTCGCAGTTCCGGGCCCGATTGGCCTGGTTGCGGGCATCCCGCCCGATGCGGATGTTCTCCATTTCCAGCAGCGCCCTGTGGGCCCCCATCAGCGCCAGACAGTTCGCCACATCGTCCCCCCGGCGAAGATACACAATGTCCGCGTCCCGCCGGCGGGTGAGCTTGGATTCAATGCCGCTCTTCTCCAGCATTTTCATCAGCGTTTCCGCCCGGGAGCCGGAGGAAACGAATTCCAAATGATACTCCTGATCCGGCGAAATCAGCGATCCCGCCCCTAAAAACGCGGCACGCACGAAGGATGCCCGGCAGCAGCGCCGGGTCATGGCCGCCCGGGGAACCCCCTTGTACACCATGCCCGCTTCCGATTCCTGGATCATACGCAGGGCGATGAGCAGCCGCCGGCTTTCCGCCTCCGGCACCGTCAGAATGGACAGCCGCCGCCCGCCCAGGCGCTTATGGCGGTTGAATTCCAATTGGGGCGTGATTTCCATGCGGCGCTTGAGCAAAAGGAAGATGCGCTTGGCCAGGGCCGGATTCTCCGTTTCATACACCACCCGCACCCTTCCGCCTCCCCGCAATTGCAGGGAGGCGCTGGTTTGGGTCAGGGCGCTCAGTTCCGCCAGCTGACAGCAATGCTTTTCCGGCAGCTCGCGCAAAAGCTCCTGCTTTACCTGGGATGAAAAACTCATTTTTCGTCCCCCACAATGCGCACCTCAGGCTGAAGCGCCACCTGGAAATTACGCCATACCGTTTCCTGCACCTTTTCCATCAAGGCAAGGAAATCCGAAGCCGTGGCGTCGCCCGTATTGATCAGGAAACCCGCGTGTTTTTCGCTCACCTGGGCCCCGCCCACGCTGAAGCCCTTCAGCCCCGACTGCTCGATGAGCGCCCCGGCGAAATGGCCCTGAGGCCGCTTAAAGAAGGACCCCGCGCTGGGATATTCCAGCGGCTGCTTTTCCTTTCGCCGGGCGGCAAAATCCTGCATGGCGGCTTCTATGGCGTTTGGATCGCCCTTTTCCAAATGGAAAGTCGCGCCCAATACCAGCATGCCCTCATCCATGGCTTTGCTGTGGCGATAGCCGAAATCCATGTCCGTGCCGGAGAGGATTTCCGTTTTTCCGTCCCGCAGCACCCGCACGGATTCCACCACCTGGCTCATTTCCCCGCCGTAAGCCCCGGCGTTCATATACACGCCGCCGCCCACCGTGCCGGGGATCCCCTGGGCGAATTCCAGGCCCGTAAAGGCCGCGTCCGCCGCCGCACGGGACAAGGCGCTCATCAGCGCACCGGCCTGGGCAAACAATCCTTTTTCGGTGGGTTCAATGGCGGAAAACGCCTTTCCCAGCCGGATCACCAGACCCCGGAAGCCCCCGTCTTTTACCAGCAGATTGGACCCATTCCCCATCAGCAGCACGGGAATCTGGCATTCCCTGGCCGCATCCAGCAACACCTCAAGCGCTTCTTCCGAAGCGGGCTCGGCAAAACAATCCGCCGGGCCGCCCACTCGAAGCGTGGTGAACTTTTTCAAAGGGATGTTCTGTTGTATGATGATCTCGGGGGACCGAAGTGCCAATCTTTCAAAAAAATTCATTTTCAATCATCCACCCAATCCATTATATCAAAATTCCCGCGGCACTGCAAGGTGTCGCGGGGTATATTTTATCCAAAATTTATGGTTTTTATACCATTTGTGACATTTTCGGCAGATAACGCAGAAACCCGGCTATTATTTGTGCAATTTGCTTAATCCTTCTGTTCAGTCGTTAAACTGAAAGAGCCCTTTAGGTCAATAAGAGAGTTGAGAGTTAAGAGTTGAGATTTATATAGTTGTTTTCAATTTCTTACTGCGAAGCCGGTAAATATATTGTATCAACAAAATATATCTCAACTCTCAACTCTTAACTCTCAACTCCTTTTCTCACCTAAATGCCTTCTATCAGACTTAACGATTGAACGATTTCAGACAGTCGGATAAGACAGCAGCGCTCCGGGCGCGTCCAGCGTCAGGTCGTAGCCGTCCGCAGGGAGCAGCGCGGTGCGGCCCGCGGGCAGTTCCAGGCTGCCGCCTTCCCAGAAAACGCGGCATTCCTTCACCGCGGTCAGGAACGCGAACCGGCGGGGATCGGCAGGCAGAACGCCATTGAAGTT
This sequence comes from Clostridia bacterium, assembly GCA_030537395.1. Classification (GTDB taxonomy): domain Bacteria; phylum Bacillota; class Clostridia; order Christensenellales; family Aristaeellaceae; genus RUG563. Next base: position 4,007 of record JAUNMW010000260.1, read on the forward strand.
TTCAAACCGGTCCAGGCCGAAGAACTGCTCGTCCAGCAGCCGGAAATGGCCGGGGGCCACTTCGGTTTCTTTGGCGGCGTCCCACTGGGCGTTTACGTCCGTCACGTCGATTGCCTTCTGCAAATGCAGTTCCCGCTTGTTGCCCTGGGCGTCCTTGCGTTCCCAATCGTAGAAGCGGTAGGTCACATCGCTGCTCTGCTGGATTTCGTACAGGATGATGCCCTTGCCAATGGCGTGCACGGTACCCGCGGGGATGTAGTAGGTTTCCCCCGCCTTCACCTTCACCCGGCGCAGCAGGCTTTCCACTGCCGCCCCCTCCTGGGAGGCCTTCAGCAGCGTTTCCTTATCGGTGCCCGCCTTTACGCCGTACACCAATTCGGCCCCCGGCGCGGCGAACAGGATATGCCAGGCCTCCGTTTTGCCCAGCTTGCCTTCCACCCGAGCGGCGTATTCGTCGTTGGGGTGCACCTGTACGCTCAGGGTGTCCTTGGCGTCCAGGAGCTTGAGCAGCAGCGGGAAGGGATGCTCAAAGCCCTTGCCCGTCAGCTTTTCGCCGTACCTGTCAATCAGTTCGGTCAGGGTGTGTCCCTCCGGGTCCCGGCTCTCCAGCCCCGGAATGGCGCTGACCTCCAGCGCTTCCCCCGTTCGCTCTCCCGGAATATCCTTGCGGAACATGCTGCGCAAGCCTTCTCCGCCCCAAGGCGTG
>JAUNMW010000023.1 GCA_030537395.1 Clostridia bacterium
GTGGGCCACGGGGGGTGCTGGCCGCAGGCGCGACAAAATAGCGGCCCGCAGGGCCGCAACCTTTCAAGCTGGGTTTCGACCAAGCGAGGTGCCCCCGCTCTCCAAATTTGGGGCCGGTTCCATAGCTGGGGGGTGGCGCCGGAGGCGAGACCAGCCGCGCCGCAAGGCACGGCGGCCGCCGTAGGCGCCGGGTGGGTGGGGAAGTCAAGCAGCATGAGTGGCGAGCTGGCTTTTACGGCCCGCCGCCCAGCGAACCGGCCCCAAATTGGGAGAGCGGGGGCACCGATTTGGGGCCGGGGCGCGTGGCGGCGCAAGCGAACGACGGAGGCCGCCGAAGGTTGTCCCCCCAAAGAGCCCCCCGATTTTGAGCGGAGGCCGTAGGCCGAAGCGGACCACCGCTCCGCCCAGGGAAAGAGGGGTTTGCCAGGGGTCATCGGGGGGCGGCTGGGGGGAAAACCGTAGGCGGCCGGAGGAGCGAGCGCCAAACGGCAGAGCGCTGGTTTTGTCTCACAAAATAGCCCCGAGCTGCCGCGCAGGCGTGCGGCAGCCGGGGCCCCCGAGCCGTGCCCAGCCGCGCGGCCACGCACGGCGGCCGGCGAAGTCGAAGCGGAGGCCGAAGGCCGGAGCGTCTCTCCGTCTGTCTCCTGCGAACGATGATTAAACTTCACCGTCAAAGGTTCGTCTTTTCGCGTCGATTCCGGAAAGGATCAGCTGAGCAGCGCTCCGGATCGGGCCCCCTTCAGCGTGAAAAATCCGAACAAAAAAACAGCCCCCGAAGAAGGACGGACGGGGACTGTATGCTGCTGCTGCTGATCATCGAATGATCGGCAGCCTGGAATCATCGGCTTCATCATCCAGCAAATACAGGGCGTGACCGATCAGGGCCGCGGCCTGTTTTAGATCGCTGTATGCCTGAATATACAGCGCGGGCATCCAGAAAGCTTTATCAGCAGCAGAAACGGCTCTCTTCTGCAGAATCTTCAATTCCTCAGAAAGGGCCCTTTGACGCTGATAAACATTGACAGTCCTCTGCACAAAACCACTCCCAGCGAGAAAGACAAAGCGCCCGGGGATTTTCCCCGGGCGTTTCGGCTCCCCCTCAATGATGACCACCGTATGACTCCACAACACGGTCAAAGTATATCAGAATTGAGCGGGATTGTCAATCGTTTAACTTTTTCGGGGCCGCCTCATCGGCGGCACGGTATCGGCGGGAATCATATACCTGGTATATTGCCCGTGCGCCTGGGCAGCGTATGGGATTTTGTTTGCCCTGATCCAGTTCAATACCGTGTGATTGTGCACACCGTGAGCAGCTGCGTACTGTTTAACTGTGAGCATGCGGTCCGCCTCCTTTGTCAGATCGTCGATGGTGATTTGGTTATGGGTAAGGATATACTGCTCTTGTGCTGCGGTGATCATATCGGGGTGTCCTCCTGTTCCTCAGAGTGAAAAAAAGATACAAGATCGTGTGTGTAAATAGACTGAATACGAACCAGGCGATTCAGTGTTCGGATGTGCTCAAACATGGCCTTTTCACTGGACTTTTTAGGCCCTGGCTTCATCCTGGGCGGCCTGGCATCGATGGGGATGAAATAACGGCAGCGGGATCCTGCCGGGCGTGTTTCATGGGGGATCCAATTTCGGTGGATCCACTTCATGACTGAATTAATGTGGCAGCCGTTACGCCTGGCATACTCCTTCGGTGTCAGGAACACAGGCCTCGATGATCGTGCACGCTTCTTCGACTGCGCCGTATGCCACCTCCAAACTGCAGAGCGCTTCCAGTTCCTTGGCCGGTTCTGTTATATCATAATGCTGTAAGGCATCGGAAAGGGTTTGAACATAGCCCTGGAAGGAACGAAGGGCAGAAGCAACAGTTCTTAATTCATCCGAATTCATGCGGCTCATTTTGTCCTCCTTGCAAATCTCCTCACGCGCGCACACGCGCACGCGCACGCGCAGGAAATTAATTAATATTAATTCATTGATCAATCATTCAATGCCGTTTTTGTTGGATTTTCAATCCATGGGGGAATTGTTAAGGGGGGGCGTCAGTAGTCGAACGGATCACCGCCCAAGGCCGTATTCAGGTATTTGTAATCCTGAACGGGAACGGAGATCGACGGTTCTTTAGAACGCCTGGCCAATGATGCCGTTAGAAACTCATCGAGATCATAGGTTTTCGCGGCTGCAGCGTTGTTCATGATGGCATTCAGATAAGCCCATGAAGGACGCGGGGCGCAGGAAGTGCGCCGGATGGCCTCCTCGATCAGCGCAGGATCAAAGCCCTTGGACAGAAAGCCGGTCATTTTCCGCTGCATCCATGGCAGCGGACGAAAGCCGCATTCCTGGGCGAACAGGAAAGCCAGGTGATCAGCGACGTCGGCGAGATTGAAGTCGAGTTCAGAATCGTGGGCCACATATAGTGCTGTGTTCATGCGGTTACCTCCATATCCAGCGATTGAAAAAGCGCTGCTGAATTGCTAAAATTTTTGTGGGAGATGATGACCGTATGACACTAAGCGAATATCTTGATTTATGGCTGGAGACCTACATAGACCCGAAGAAGGCCAAGAACACCGGGAAAAGCTACCGATCCGCGCTGGCGCATCTTTCCCCCGAGATCAGCGCCGCCGAGCTGGCCGACCTGGAAGTGATCAAGCTGCAGCGAGAGATCAATGCCCTGGAGGCTGTTTATTCCAGACAAGCCCAAATCCTGTTCACGGTGCTGCGCTCCGCCCTGAAAAGGGCGGTGAAGCTGCACCTGATCAGCACGAACCCCATGAACGACGTGGACCCGCCCAATCACACAGCCAAGGAATCGGAATACCTGCACCAGGACGAGGCGGCGGCTTACCTGCGCGAAGCCAGGAAGCAGCCGGCCGGGGTGCTGCTGATTCTGATGCTTTGCCTGGGACTGAGGAGGAACGAAGCTCGGGGCCTTCGGTGTGGCGATCTGGACGAGGAAGGAATTCTCCACGTAGAAATGCAGCGCACCCGGGACGGCCTGGCACCGCTGAAAAGCAAAGCCAGCAGGCGGGAAATCCCGGTACCGGAGGAGCTGAGAGCCTTTTTTTCGGGGCCTCGTGGGCAATGGGTGGCCGATGTGTCGGAAAAATCGCTTAGAAACCAACACAGAAAAGTGCTGGCGGCCATCGGCTGCGAAAGGAACGTGACACTTCACGGCCTCCGGCACACGTGCGCCACAACTGCCCTGGTCAACGGGGTGCAATTGGCCCAGATCACAAAGCTTCTCGGCCATGCGCACCACCAACTGACGGTGGACTTATATGCCCACGCCGACCTGGTACTTCTTCGGCGTTGTACAAATATTGTTTTCGGTTCTTTTCTTTCCCATATCCGACAGGAGGGCGCACGACTGGAAATCGTGTAACGGGTAAAACCGTTCGAGAGTTCGAATCTCTCCTTCTCCGCTCTAAAAAGTCTTGGAATTTCAAGGATTCCAGGGCTTTTTCTTTGTTTAGTACCCTAATTTTTTCTCGCAGAAACGCCGCCGGCTCTCATGAACCGGCGGTCAATTCTTGTTATGGATTCCACTATTTACGGTTTCCTTTACACGGTCTGGCATATTCCTCAGCCAGCGCATCGCCACCCTGCGCTGCCGCTGAGCCACACGATTCAGGACGCCCCAAATACTATGTAAATATGTGCGTTATCAGCGTTCATCACCTGATTTGGTCAATAACGAAACACCGCATGCGCCAGAACGTTTTGTTGATATACCGTAGCTGCTTTTAATAGTTTTCGAGCGTCTTCGGAGACAGATGACGGGTCTTGCAGTCGAATTCAAACTCCTGGATAGCTTCGTCGAGCGTCATGCAGTTATTCCTCTCCACGATATGTATAATGCCACCTTTCTATTCTAACGGTATGAAATGAACTGGCAAGGCTGTCGCAGGAATGGTAGGATAACCCACGTAGTTATTCTACCTTTGAGTTTATAAAAATGTAAAAGACCGCCGACAGGGAGATGTTACCCCATAGACGGTCATTTGGATCGTGCATGCTTTGGACGCGGTGTTTATACAGAAGTTTGGTTTACTGTTTTTCCATGAAGACGCGGATTTCCCGCATGCGCTCGCTCTGGCGCACGGAGAAGGGGCAGCGGCTGTCGCAGTGGCCGCATCCGATGCAATCGGAGGCGTTCTTCTCCAGTGTCCGGTAGTGCTCAACCGCCAGGGGGTCGCCGGCTTTCGCCAAGTCGTAGTATTTGTTGACCAGGCCGATGTCGATTCCCATGGGACACGGCTTGCAGTGGTTGCAATAGACGCATTTCCCGCAGGCCTGGGGCGGAGCGAAGGAGCTGATGACGGAATAATCGACGGCTTCTTCCGGCTGATCTTCATAACGGAGAAGCGTTTCCACTTCCTCAACGCTCTGCGCGCCGGGAAGCACGGTCAGCACGCCGGGCCGGTCCAGGGCGTAGCGGATGCACTGATACGGGGTCAGCGCCTGACCGAAGGGCGACTGCTCCGCGCTGAGCAGCTGCCCGCCGGAGAAGGGCTTCATTACCGAGATGCCCACGCCCTCCGTCTCGCACCGGCGATAGACCGCCGCCCGCTCATCCGTGCTGCCGTTGGCGAACTCGCCCTGCCCCCAGTCGTAGGCGGGGTTGATGGAAAACATCAGCATGTCGATCGGCGCGTCATCCATGATGCGCTGGATCACAGCGGGCGTGTGGGACGACAGTCCGAGATGCCGGACAACGCCCTGCTCCTTCAGCCGCAGGATATAAGCGAAAATACCGTTCTTCTGATAGGTCTCCCAGTCGGCAAGCTCGTCCTGGCAGTGGATGAAGCCGTAATCGATATAGTCCGTGCGAAGTTCCGCCAGCTGCCGCTCAATGGAGCGCCTGATCGTGTCCAGATCAAGAGACCAGCCGTAGGTGCCCTTGGAATAATCTGCGCCGAAATGGATCTGATACAGGATACTTTTTCGCACGTCGGCAAAGGCCTCCCCATACATCGGGAAGGCTTTTCCGTCGCCAGCCGCCAGATCGAAATAGTTGATGCCGCCCTCATACGCCCGGCGCAGGGCGGGGATGGCCTGAGTGAGCGGAACTTCCGGCATGTAGGCGGAGCCAAGACCGATCTCGCTGATGCGGTCGCCGGTTCTTTTGTTGACGCGGTATCTCATGTTCATAACCTCCGAATCATTGACAGATTGCTTCAGGGACGCATTCTATATAAGATTTCTGCCAAAGGCATAAAGCTCCTGCCGCTTTTCTTCGGATTTGTTCTTCTCCCCGTTGACAGTGAAGATGCCGGCGTTTTTCACTCCCCAATACTCCACGATGGGGTTGTTGCGAGGAAGAAACCGCTGATATCCTCCGGGGAGTACTGATTATTTCTCGACCACCACTGCACGGCTTCCGCAAAGTCGCAGACCATGTGGTTGAGCATGTAGTCCTGTGGAACAGAGGCTGCATACGGGGCTTTGACGCCAGCGAACAGCTCCTTCAGATGTTCCTTGAAATATCCCATGAATACATCCCGGCTTTCGCCTGACAGGATCCCGGGCAGGTATTCCATATGATCCTGCAGGTGATAGAGGACATGCTTCAGCCTGGCCCGGATGTCGTGATCGTGGGAAAAATCATGGGTTCTTTCTTTATCCAGATCGTTTGAGAACACATGATCGAAGATGTCGGCGCAGAAGGTTTCCAGCAACGCGTCCTTCGTCTCGAAATGCGTATAGAAGGTCGTTCTGCCGATATCCGCCCGGTCGATGATCTGCTGCACGGTGATCTTTGAATAGTTTTCCTCTTTCAGCAGCCCGGTGAAGGCCCGGAAGATGGCCTCCCGGGTTTTTCTTTGCCTGCGGTCCATGCCTTTCCTCCTGAACAGTTTTGGAGATATGTTCGGTAGCGGATGAATCACGTTTTCTGATTCTTGACCCCCGCAACCGAAACAGATACAATAAAACCGTACATGGTGTTCTGTAACGAACTTATTATACATGCTATGTGAATACCTGTCAAGGAGGAAACTATGCTGAACAAGTGGCTGGAAAACGAACCGAAGGAAGCGCTGATCTGTGCGGTCATTTCCGCCGTTTCCCTGGTTCTCAGTATTACCAGAGCCCTGAAGGGCATCCTGCCGTTTGACATTGCCTGGATAGCGATCATCCTGTGCGGCATTCCGATTCTCGTCGGCGCTTTCAAAGGCGTCGTCTTTGAGCACGACATCATCGCCTCCCTGGTCATCAATCTGAGCGCCGTGGTGCTTTCCGCGCTGGGCGTCCTGAACCCCGTCACCGGCGCGCTCTGGCACAACTTCGGTTCTGTGTTTGTGGTGGTGAATGCGGCGCTTCTGCTGCGCTTGAAGGATACCGATTCCGGGAATTGAGGAAACAGAGATGAACAAAGCCGTTTTCTATGCGATCCTGGCCGCGGCGCTGTACGCGCTGAACGCGCCGGTCTCCAAGCTTCTTTTGCAAAACGCGCCGCCCACCATGATGGCGGGCTTCCTGTACCTGGGCGCGGGGCTCGGCATGGCGCTGATGGGGCTGGCGCGCAGTAAAACAGGTCATGGCAAAAAGGAAGCCCACCTGACAAAAAAGGATCTGCCCTACACTGTCGGCATGGTGGTGCTGGACATCGCCGCGCCCATCTTCCTGATGATCGGCCTAACCCGCACCACGGCGGCGAACGCCTCCCTGCTGAACAATTTTGAAATTGTCGCTACCTCCCTCATTGCGCTGCTGATCTTTAAAGAGAAGATTGGCAAGCGCCTCTGGATCGCCATTGGGCTGATCACCCTGTCCAGTATTCTCCTGTAGGTGGAGGACGCCAGCAGTTTCCAGTTCTCCTTCGGCTCTCTGTTCGTGCTGGCTGCCTGCGTGTGCTGGGGTCTGGAAAACAACTGCACCCGGAACTTGTCTCACAGCGATCCACTGGAAATCGTAGTGATCAAGGGCTTCGGCTCCGGCATTGGCTCGCTCATCATCGGGCTGATCGTCGGCGAAGCCCTGCCGATGTGGAGCGACATCCTGAAGATCCTGCTCCTGGGCTTTGTCGCCTACGGCCTGAGCATTTACTTCTATGTGTACGCGCAGCGGGACCTCGGCGCGGCGAAGACCAGCGCCTATTACGCCGTCGCGCCCTTCATCGGCGTACTGCTATCCTTTATCATTTTCCGGGAGATACCAGGCGCACTGTTCTTTGTCGCTCTGGTCATCATGATCGCGGGCACCTGGATGGTCAACAAAGAATAGATTCTGCAATCACATAAAGACGGCACAGCCTGACATGATTCACGCTGTGCCGCTGTCTTTTGGGTGTCCGATTACATTGATCATTGAAACGTACCTGCTGGCGCATGAATGCGCCTCCCGAGAGAAGCTCACATGGGGACCTGGCCGTGATTTCGGCCCCGCCAATCCTCGTGACCATCATTTTCTTGTCCCTGCCAAGGGTCACGTAACATGATTCAGCGGTGCGTTACTGCAATGCTTGGATTTCTGAACCCGTCAATACCGGTAAGATCAGCCGGTTGCTCAGTTGGATGACCTCCTCCACGGGGGTCTTTTTGCCGTCCGCCACCCACTGCTTGTACAGCTCCACAATCGTGAACTGGACATGGACGATGATCATATGCCGCTGCCATTCGGGGATGTTGTTGAACCAGGCGCTTTTGTGCCAGGTAGCCGCGTTCACCCGGCCGATCATCGTATTGCGGATGGAAACATAGCTCGCCGCGCAGGTGGTTTTTTCACAGATCATCTGCTCGAAAACGGAACGGATTGGGTATGATTTTAAACAAGGGGACAATTCGGTTCTTGTTGTGACCGCCAGAACAGTCCAGGAATTTCAAGATTCCCGGGCTTTTTTCTTTGCTTTGTACCCATATAAGAACCCACTTTATCTATTTTTGACGATTCGAGCGGCTTCAGAGTGATTCGATGCACCTTTGCATAAGTAAGATAAAAACACCGAATAGAAGAGGGCTATTCTTGATTTGCGTAGCAAAACTGTTTATTCTATTAGGAAATATATTATAGAAAAAATGACAATAGCGATCAAAAGTATTTTCGTTTCCCTTGGATATGACTTTTTCAATTTGCTGTTGACCTAATCAATGAATCGTGTTATGATGCCATATGCAATGATTAGCTACTTACCAAATCAGGAGGCCTGGAATGGAGTTATCGGTTTGCTTAAAAGCGCTGGGGGACCCCACACGCTTGCTGATCTTTCAGCAGCTGTTGATCCGGAGGCATTGCACACGCTCCCTGTCCCGGAAGCTGGGATTTACAGAGCCTACGATCTCTCAGCATCTGAAAATTCTTTGGGAAGCAGGCCTGGTCTGCAAAGAGAAGCATGGCTATCACATGCACTACCTTCCCAACCAGGAAGCCGTAAACTTCCTGGAAGATGCCTTTGCGCAGATGAGCCAGGCTTCTCTGAACCTGAATCGGGATCCCGGAATTTGCCAGTGTGAGCTTCGTCAGCAGGCGGAAATGAAAATAGAAATGATAGAAAAGGAGAAGAATATCATGAGAATCGCAGTTACCTACGACAACGGGGAAATCTTCCAGCATTTTGGTCATACAGAGCAGTTCAAGCTCTATGACGTGCAGGATGGGAAAATCGTAAACGAGCAGGTGGTGAATACCAACGGCAGCGGCCACGGCGCGCTGGCTGGTTTCCTACAGGCAGCTCAGGCGGATGCTCTGATCTGCGGCGGTATCGGTATGGGCGCCCAGATGGCGCTGGCCGATGCGGGGGTAAAGCTGTACGCGGGCGTACAAGGCTCTGCGGATGAAGCCGCCAAAGCCCTGGCGGAAGGGCGTCTGGAATACGATCCTGATGTGCGTTGCGATCACCATGAGCACCACGGCGGGGATTGCGGGCACGAGCACTGCGCTGAGCATCAGTGCGGGGGAAACTGAATCAGAGAATACTTCGGTATTGCAAAAAAGACCTGAATTATGAAGGAGTGAGCGGATGACGAAATCCATTCTGATCAAGGATACAACCCGGGAAGAACGCATCCGGATTGTCCATCAAGCCCTGTGGGGTTCGTGCGGGATTGACTGCGAGTTCTGTTCTGGCTGCGATAATCGCGGCGGCGGACGCCTCGAAAGCATCTATCAGCCCTATATAGACGGCTTGAAAGAGATTCGGGAGATCAACGCGGAATACAACGCCCCGTTAGTGAAGGGATAAGGAGGAAACCATGATGCCTTATGAGAATGAGACCCTGGGAAAGCTGCTCAGCGACCCACGCATTGCGCCCATTGCCGACGACGCCATCCGCAATCGGGATTTAAGCCGGGAGCTCTTGTGGAATAAAACCCTGGCGCAATTGAAAACAGAGCATTTTTTCAGCGGCGAAATCGGCTTTGGGATCCATCGGCTGTATCAGGCGGCTGAAACGGGAAACTGGTATTTCCCGCTGGATGATTACGATATAAGTCCTGAAAAAACGGACACAAACGTCGTCTGGCTCCCATCCGATGATCCCAAAGCGGATGAACGTCCCTTCATTTTTCTCGTTCCCGGCGGCGGTTTTGTCAACGTTTGGAACCTGACGGAAGGATGGCCCATTGCCGAGCAGTACAATCGGCTTGGATACCACGTCTTTATTCTTACCTATCAGGTAAACGGCCGGGACAGGCTGATGGAAAACAATATGCGGGATTTTGCCCGGGCGCTGCGGTTTATCCGGGAGAATGAAGCGCGATTCCATCTGAAGGGGGATCGATACATCACCTGCGGCTTTTCCGCCGGCGGCTATCTGGTGTGCCTGTGGAATACGGAAATGGGGTACGCCGCCTATGATCTGCCCAAGCCCCAGGCCATTTTCCCGGTGTATCCCGTTACCAGCCTGAAACTGAATCACGGCGAAGAAAACAAGGACGCTTCCATGGGTCTGTATGGCTGCTTGAGAGATGAAGCCGCCGCCATGTGCTATGAGATCCCGGAGCATGCGGAGGGCTTCCCGCCCTGCGCCCTTTTCCTGGCGGCGGGAGACGAACTGGTGAACCCGGAGCATTCCCTTCTGCTGGCAAAAGCGCTGGACAAGCTGCACATTCCCTGCATCGTGGAAGTCGGCGCATCCGGCGGCCATGGCTTTGCGGATGGCTCCGGCATGTGTATGGCTGGATGGACGGGCAGAGCCATTCAGTGGTATGAATCCATTTCCCGATAATACGCGCATCTGCGTTGACGCAGAAATCGAACAGAGCAAAAATGTTACCATGCTCCAAACAGGAGCACCTGGCGCCATCGCATCAGAATTCACATTTCTATCCAGTGAAATACAGGAGAAGGAAAACAAAGCCATGGAAAAAACGTATGTAAAAGGCGGGAACCCTTATTTGCCCCTGTGGGAACACATTCCGGATGGGGAACCCAGAGTATTTACCTATCAGGGAGAGGAACGCGTATACATTTATGGTTCCCACGACACGGAAAAAACGGAATACTGCGGCCGGGATTACGTCGTCTGGTCCGCGCCGGTCAAGGATATGACGGATTGGACCTGCCATGGCGTCTGCTATGAAGCGGCGGATCACAGCATCCTTTACGCCCCGGACGTGGTGCAGAAGGGAGATACCTTCTACCTTTACGCGGCGGAGCAGAAGGGCTCCGTTATTCGGGTGGCAAAATCCAAAACACCCTGGGGACCTTTTACCGAGCCGGTCAAAACGGAGCTGGGGTTTGATCCCGGCGTGCTGGTGGACGACGATGGGCGCGTATACGCCTATTGGGGTTTTTGCGCCTGCTATGCCGCGGAGCTGGAGGAAGATATGGCCACCATTCGCCCCGGCACGCTGCATATGCATCCCATGGGCCACTGCGAGGCCGATTTTCCCTGGATGAAGTGCGAAAGGGAACATATCAGCATCGAGGACGGCTTCTTTGAAGCCTCCAGTCCCCGGAAGATTTTCGGCAAGTATGTATACATCTATTCCAAAAGAACCGGGAAGCCCGTTCCGGCGCTGGGGGTTGATGGCCCCAATAATGGCTTTCTGTCCTACAAATGGAGCGATCATCCCTTGGAGGGCTACCAGCCGGGAGGGGATATCAGCTTCAATGGCGGCGAGATCCTGCCGGATGGGCCGGGGAAAGGCATCATGACCTATCGCTGGGGAAATAATCACGGCTCTGTGATGCAGGTGAACGGCCAATGGTACGTTTTCTATCACAGGCATACAGGCCGGAATGAATACTCCCGCCAGGCGATGCTGGAGCCCATCGACGCGGCACAGGGAAAGGACGGGAAAATTTACCTGGGCAAAATCGTCTATCAGGCCGGGGAGCCCGTTGCCTGCGGCCCGGTGGAGATGACCTCCCAGGGCCCGCAGATCGAAGGCTTGGATGCGCGGCAGTGGATATCCGCCGGATACGCCTGCCATCTGTATCATCCCAAGGGGCATCAGGCATATATTGCGCCGGTTTATGAGCAGCGGGATGATATTTCCGCGCCGATTTGCAATATCAGCGACGGCGTGACGGCCGGCTTCCGGTATCTGCGGTTTGGCTCCAATACTCCCAAAACTGTAACGCTGATCCTGTCCAGCGGCGCAAACGCCGAGGTCATCCTCCGGGCAGACCATTATCAGGGAAAAGAAATCGCAAAAGCGGAAATACAGCCGGGCATGCACGAAATCACCGTTCCCCTGACCGCGGCGATGATCGGGAAACGGGCTGTTTATTTTGAATTCAAGGCATGCGGGCCCGAAGCAAACATTCGGTTTGATCGCTTCACCTTTCAGGACTGTTAAGGCTTAGATGGCGAATAGATTATCTATCTTTTCTTCCCAGACGCCACATGGGCTCGCATGCCCCCACGGAAGGAGCGAGTGCCGTGTCAGATACGCTGCATGCTGATCTTCGGGACAGAGAAGATTCTCTGGCGGGACATAACCCCGGCGCGAAAACTTTCGTTGGCGGAAAAAACAGATCATACGGCTTTCGATCTCAATTCCCTTGCCCGCCGGAAGTATCACGGGAGCCTCAATACAGCTTCCATTTTCTTGGCTGGGGCCGAAAGGATGAATCCATGCCCGATGAAATAACAATGCTGTCTCTCCATTTGGGACAGCTTTTTCATGCTTCGGCAATTGCAAAATATTTCACAGCATGTTATAATCAAATAAATAAAAAGAAGCGGATGTGTTGGCATGAACGAAAATAAGCTGATTCAAACCGCTTTGGACTGCGGCGCTTCCAAAGCGGCAATCATATCCCAGGAATCCATCGTGCTTAATGCGGAATTCCGCGGCATGTGCGAAGCCAATCGCTGCGGCGTATACGGCAAATGCTATATGTGCCCGCCGGATGTGGGACCTATCGACGAGCTTATGCAAAAAATCCGCGCCTATGACAAGGGCTTGTTTTATCAGCTGATCGCCCCGCTGGAGGACAGCTTTGATATCGAGGGCATGGCGGAAGCGAAAAAAGATTTGGTTCGGCTGTCCCAGCGGCTGCTGGACGCGCTGCGGCCGGTACTGGGAGAAGATGCGCTGCATTTATCCGGCGGCGGCTGCGGACTGTGCGAAATCTGCGCCAAGGCGACGGGGGAGCCCTGCCGTCATCCGGACCGGGCGATGGCTTCGCTGGAAAGCTGCGGCGTGGACGTATACCATACGGCCAAGGCGGCGGATATGAAGTACATCAATGGAACGAACACCGTAACTTACTTTGGCATGGTGCTCTATAAGGAACAGGAAAATGGCTGAGCTGAAAGTGATTCGAGGCGGCGCGCAGACCGTGCTGCGCTTTGAACCGGGCCAGCGTTTATCCGATGTGCTGAACGCCCAAGGGATGAATGTGCTCAGGCCCTGCGGCGGACGGGGCGTGTGCGGAAAATGTGCGGTTCTGCCCAGCGGGCAGATTTCCCCGCCCAGCCCGGCGGAGCGGAAAGCCGGGGTGCGGCTGGCCTGCCAGACGGTGCTGCTGGGAGACAGCGAAGTGATCCTGCCTGAAAGCCGCCCTATGGAACAGATCGAGCTGGGGAGCCGGGGAGCCCTGACACCTATTGCCCCCATGCCGGGGCGGTACGGGGCGGCGGTGGATATCGGCACCACCACGGTGGCGCTGAGCCTGTATGATTTGCGAACCGGGCGCTGTCTGGCTGAAAGCGGTATGCTGAACCCTCAGTCCGCCGCGGCAGCGGATGTGATGGGCCGCATCGGCGCGGCGCTGGCGGGGGAAGGGAACCGGCTGAAGGATCAGGTGACGAACGCTGTTTCCGCTCTCTTATCCCAAGCCTGCGCCCAGGCGGATGTGGATGAAGCTTTGGTGGAATCGATGGTGGTTACGGGAAACACCACCATGCTGTATCTGCTGACGGGCCATTCCCCGGCGCCGCTGTCCCACGCGCCGTTTGAGGCGGACTGGCTGTTTGATGAAACGGTGACGCTCTGCGGAAGGCAGGCCTATCTGCCCCCCTGCATGCATGCGTTCGTAGGCGCGGATATCACCTGCGCCGTTCTTTCCTGCGGCATGTGCGATGAGGAAGGGATCGCTCTGCTGTGCGATGTGGGCACCAATGGGGAATTGGCTCTTTGGAAGGATGGACAATTGCTGGTCACTTCCACGGCGGCGGGTCCGGCCTTTGAGGGCGCGGGCATATCCTGCGGCTGCGGAAGCGTGGCCGGGGCTGTTGACCGGGTATGGGTACGGGATGGACAAGCGGCCGTGCACACCATTGGGGAGGCTCCGGCGGTGGGCGTCTGCGGGTCCGGCCTGATCGACGCCGTGGCGGCGGGGCTTGCCCTGGGAGAAATCGACGAAACGGGTGCTATGGAAAAGGATTTCTGGCCCCTGACCGAAGGCGTGCGCCTGCTTCCCGGGGATATCCGGGCCGTGCAGCTGGCCAAGGCGGCCATTGCGGCGGGGCTGGAAACGCTGCTGGAAAGCGCCAAAATCACTGTGCCGCAGTTGGACGCGTTTTACATTGCCGGGGGCTTCGGCAGCCATTTGAACGCCCAGTCCGCCGCGGCCATCGGCCTGTTTCCACAGGACGCGGTGAAAAAAGCGCGGGTGGTCGGAAACGGCGCGCTGGCCGGCGCGGCCCAATTGCTGCTGGATCAGGGGAAAATGGATCGGGCCCGGCAGATCGCCCGCTCCGCCCGCCATGTGAATCTGGGCGGAAATCCGTGTTTCAATCAGCATTATATGGAGCAAATGCTGTTTCCGGAAGCATGAAGCAGGCTCCAATAAAAGGAGGAGTGCATATGTCCACGCTGGCCCAGGCCACGCGTCTGGAATATCCCGATACCATCCCAGTTACTGTGGGCCTGCTGCCCGCCATGTGGATTCGTTACGGAAGCGAGCTGCAGCGGCTGGTGGATCAGTATCCTCAGTTTTTCCATGGGCTGAAAATGGATCTGGAGCATGTGGAGGACAACCTTCCGCCCAGCTACAGAAAAGGGATCTATATCGACGAATGGAATTGCGAATGGCACAATGCCCACGCGGGCAACGAGGCCATCGTGGTCAAGCATCCGGTGCAGACGGAGGAGGACGTAATGAACCTCCAAATCCCTGCCTGCCGGGATGGGCGGCTGCCCCATGGGTTCATGTATCTTCGCCTGCTGGATCTTTGCGGCTTTGAAAACGCCATGATCTGGTTCGCCGAGGAGGACGAAACCATTCAAACGCTCATCGACAAGGTGCTGGAATACAATCTGTATCAGGTGGCGGCGGTGCTGCCCCGGATGGAGGAAATGATCACCTTCGGCGATGATTTGGGCACCCAGAAGGGCCTGGCTATCGGACCCGAAAGATGGAGGAAATACCTGAAGCCCTGCTTCCGCAAGCTCTACGGCCTGGTGAAGGCCTATAAGCCGGATCAGCTGATTTATATGCACACGGACGGCTGCATCTGGGAAATCATGCCCGATCTGGTGGAATGCGGCGTGGATATGATCAATCCCCAGTTCCGGGCCAACGGCTTGGAGAATTTGGTGCGGGTATGCCGGAAAGATCAAATCATTCCCATCAACCTGGATTTGGACCGGCAGCTGTTCCCCCTGGCCACGCCCTCTCAATTGCGGGATCATGTGGCGGAGTGCGTGGAAAGCCTGTATCTGCCCCAGGGAGCCTTGGGGTTGAGCATCGAGCTGAATTATGAGGTGCCGCTGGAAAACGTGGCCGCCATTTTGGACGCGGCGGAAAAATACCGCCATTACCGGGGATAAACGGCACGCGCAATGCCGGATGAGAGCAATAAAGAGGCCGTATGATACAAAAAGGAGGAATCCCGATGATTTTGGAAGACATTTCCCTGAAGCTGCAGGCAGGACGGGCCAAAGAAGTAAAGGCATTGGTGCAGCAGGCCATCGATGAAGGAATCCCCGTGCAGCAGATCCTGGAGGAAGGCCTGGTCAGCGGCATGAACGTGATCGGCGAAAAATTCAAAAACAACGAAGTATTCGTGCCGGAGGTGCTGGTGGCCGCCCGCGCCATGAACCAGGGAGCCCAGCTGCTCAAGCCCCTGCTGGCGGCGGAAGGCGTAAAAGCCCACGGCAAGGTGTGCATTGGCACCGTGCAGGGCGATTTGCACGATATCGGCAAGAACCTGGTGAAGATGATGATGGAGGGCAAGGGCCTGGAGGTCATTGATCTGGGCACCGACGTGGCCCCGGAAACCTTTGTGGAAACCGCCCGGGACGAAGGCTGCCAGATCATCGCCTGCTCCGCGCTTTTGACCACCACCATGGGCGTGATGGGCGAAGTGGTCAAGCAGGCGGAGGCGGCGGGCATCCGGGATCAGGTCAAGATCATGGTGGGCGGCGCGCCGGTGACGGAGGATTTCTGCCGCCAGATCGGCGCGGACGCTTACACCCCCGACGCGGCCTCCGCAGCGGATAAAGCCCTGGAATTCTGCGCGGCGCTGTGAAAGGAAAACGAGCATGAAGGAGATTACGCCTATCCGTAAGCCCTGGGCGGGAACCATGACGGCCCGGGAGCGGTTCAACCGCCAAATGCATTATCAATCGGTGGATCGCTGCTTCAATATGGAATTTGGCTACTGGAATGAGAATTTCCGGGAATGGCCGCTGTTTTATGAAAACGGCATCACCAACAACGAGGAAGCCGACGTGTTTTTCAGCTTCGACCGGATCGAATCCATCGGCGGGGCTACCTGGATGTGCCCGCCCTTTGAGCGCAGGGAAGTGGGCCGGCACGACAACAAGATCGTGCTGATCAATGCGGACGGCCTGCTGGCGGAAGTGATGGCCAACGGGAAGGATACGATCCCGCACTACTTAAAATCCTCCGTCACCACCCCGGAGGATTGGAAGCGGGTGAAGGAGGAGCATTTTGACCGGAACCATCCCGGACGCAGGATAGACATTGAGGCCCTGAAGGCGCGATACCCCGAGGATCGGGATTATCCCCTGGGGGTTCACTGCGGCTCCATGATCGGCAAAATCCGGGATATGCTCACCTTTGAAGGGCTGGCCTACGCCTGCTTTGATTACCCGGATATGGTGGAGGACATGGTGGAAACCTGCTGCCAGCTGGTGGAGGATTCCCTGGACCAACTGCTGGGAAACTTCACCTTCGATTATGCCTCCGGCTGGGAGGATATTTGCTTCAAGAACGGGCCCATTGTAACGGTGCCCTTTTTCCGGGATGTGGTGATGCCCCGCTATAAACGCATCCGCAAAAAGCTGGATCAGCACGGGATCGACATCTGGTACACCGACTGCGACGGCGATGTGCGGCCTATTCTGCCTTATCTGCTGGAGGGCGGCATCAACTGCCTGTTCCCGTACGAGGTAAACAGCTGCGCCCATCCAGGCGAGCTGCTGGATCAGTACCAGGGCCAGCTTCGCATCATGGGCGGCTTTGACAAAATGCAGCTGGGCGCGGGCCGGGAAGCCATCAAGGCCTATATGAAAACGCTGGAAAAGTACGTGGCTCGGGGCGGATACATTCCCTTCTGCGATCACCGGTGCCCGCCCAATGTGAAGCCGGAGGATTATCTGTATTACCTGGATCTGAAAGAAAAAACGTTCGGCATGCAGGCCTGATCCGGCGGCTGCAGGCCCCGGGAAAATTGGAGAGGTGAAGACAGCGTGTGGAGAAAGGATATCGTGCTGCTGGACGGCGCGGTGGGAACCAGCCTATGGGAGAAAACGGAGGATCGGGGGCCCGTATGGTGCTATAATATCGAAAACCCGGATATCGTCAGGGAGCTTTGCACGGAGTACGCGGATGCCGGGGCCCAGATCATTCTGGCCAATACCTTTGGGGCCAACCGGCTCGCCGTGAAGCGGTCCCCCTATTCCGTTCAGCAGATCGTCAGCGCGGGCGTGCGCCTGGCCCGGGAAGCGGTGGGCACGCGGGCCAAGGTGGCCCTGGCCGTGGGGCCGCTGCCCGTTCTCATGGAGCCCTACGGCGATTTGACCGAAGAAGAAGCATTTGAAATGTTTGACGAGCAGATTTCCGCCGGTATTGCGGAAAAACCGGATGTGATCACGCTGCAAACATTCATGGACGCGGATATGATGCGCATTGCGGCGGAAGCGGCTGCCAAGCACGGCTTGCCCATTTTTTCCATGCTGACCTTCACCGAGGTGGGAAAAACCATCATGGGCCATTCCGTTCAGCGCTTTGTGGAAACCATGGAAGGGCTTCCTGTATCCGCCATTGGCATCAACTGCTCTCTGGGCCCTGAAAAGGCGATTCCCATCATCGCTTCCTTCCGCCAGTATACCGATTTGCCGCTGATTTTTAAGCCCAATGCCGGCAAGCCGATCCTGCAGGACGGCGAGGAGAAGGTGCAGTACGACGTGGACACCTTTGTGGCGGACTGCGTGCCCGCGCTGGATCATGACGTTCAGTACATCGGCGGCTGCTGCGGCAGCAATGCGGCCTATATCCGGGCCCTGCGGCAGCGCATATTCGGCGAATAAACTGCCCGCGGGAGAAAAGCCCGCAAGGCATATAAAAAGCAGCAAAAAAGAGCGTATTGATGCGCTCTTTTCGTAGTGGCAAAAATGTATTTTCAACGCTATAGGAAGCAGCATGCTGCTGCCTGCCCGGGGCTTCCGCTGGCCTGCGTTGAAAACGGTACACCGTGCCGTTTTCCAGGCGCTTCGGTCCCCCGGCGACGAACACGCCGCGTGCGGATTTCAATCGAAGGGCATCCCAGGAACTTTGCCGTCAGTCTGAGCGGCGCCATAGCTTGGCACCCTCTTGGTAAATTGCCTAATTAAATTGAACGATATAGTAGCAGGTATATAACCAGAATGGCAGTCTGGCATAGTAACAACGTAGTACCATTCTTTATCATTCTCATTGGTTACAGACCAAAGTATCAACAATATTCCATTCTTCATTGTGTTCACTATATTTTTCCAACATCTGAACTCTCCCGCTTTATGCAGTTCAGGAGGAAGCATGAACGAAAATCAGATGCAGTGGGCGAAGGCCCGGGATCAGTTGGCGGCTGCGCTGGCCGATGCGGGCTATCCGTCCGAGCTGGCGGAAATCATGGCCAAGCAGCTGAGGAGCCCCAAGGCCATCGACCGCATGACGGCTTATGTGCGCCATGGGTACGCCCGGAATATGGAAATGCTGGCGGACGAAATGCTGGCCATCAGCGCTGATGCGGAGGCTTGGCGGGAAAAGAAGGAAAACCAGGAGGCGCAGGCGAAATATAACGCGTATCTGTATCACCGGCGGTTGAACAGCGAAGATAAACCGGATGACATGTAACGGAAGCGTTTATCGGGTTTGGACCCGGGAACAGTTTCAAAGGGAAAGAAGGAGGATCTGCCATGAAAAAGACAGCGGTACGGTGCTTACTGATGATGCTTTGCTTTCTGCTGGCCCTGCCCATGGCCGGGGCGGAAACGCAAAGAGGCGCGGATGATGCGGAAGCGCCTGTTCTTTCTGAATATGACGCGGAATTCCTTCGCAAGCTCCCGGGAGAATGGGCCGAAGAATATGAAGGCGTGGGCACCAAGCTCACGTTTGAAGAAAACGGGGAAATGTCTCTTTTCTTCTATGGCGTTGACGGCAGCTTCGCTTATGCTTTTCAGGGCGATTGGACGTATGAGCCCATTCCCGATTACAGCGGCCAGATGACGCTCCGGTTCACATCCACCGATCATCCCCTTCATTCGGAGGAAGGGTATAGCGTGGAATGCACATATGAGGTTTACACGGAATCCTGGGTGGAAAACGATACCCTGATCACCTATCTGATCCTCAATCCGCCCATCAGCTGCAGCGGCGTTTCCCCGTTTGAGGAGCTTTACGGCGATGACGGCGCGGCGCTGCACAAAGAACAGGGGCCGAACATGCGGGTGGTCAATTGCAAGGAATACGTTTCTTTGCGGGAAACAAGGTCCAAATCGGCAAAGCGCCTGGCGAAGGTGCCGCTGGGGGCCCTGGTGCTCGCTTTCCCGGAAGACGGCTTGAAAAACGGGTTTATTTCCTGCGTATACCAGGATCAGGAAGGGTACATTCTGGCGGAATATCTGCAAAGCACGGAAGAATAAGCGCCGCCGCGAAACGAAAGGGGAGAGCCCTGCTTGTCTACCGATATGACCCATGGCAATATCCTGCGCCAGCTGATCCGCTTTTCCGTTCCACTGATCCTGGGCAATCTATTTCAGCTGTCCTATAATATGGTAGACACCATTGTGATCGGGCGGTTTGCGGGCAGCGCGGCGCTGGCGGCGGTGGGCACCTGCGACCAGGTGATGAATCTGCTCATTTTGGGCGTTTCCGGCATCTGCATCGGCGCGTCCGTGCTGATGGGGAATTTTTACGGCGCGGGCGACCATGAAAAGCTGCTGGAGGAAATGAAAACCATGGTGGTCATCGGCCTGCTGTTTGCCGCGGCGGTGATGGGGGCCGGGATCCCTTTGACGGGAATCATTTTTGCGCTGATGCGCGTTCGTCCGGAAATGATGGGGGAGGCGACGCTGTATCTGCGCATCATTTTTGCGGGGATGCCCTTTACCTGCCTGTATAACATTTATTCCGCGGCGCTGCGCAGCATCGGGGATTCCAAAACGCCGATCCGGTTTCTGGTGATTTCCTGCTTGATCAATATCACGCTGGATCTGGTGCTGGTGGTGGGCTTCCAATGGAGCGTTTTAGGCGCGGCGCTGGCCACGGTGATTGCGCAGGGCTGCAGCGCGGTGCTGTGCATCCGGTATGTGGACAGAAAAGTGCCGCTGCTGCGCATGGATTGGCGCACCCTTCGCATGAACCGCGATTTGGCCAGGCAAACCCTGTCCTACGGCGGCATGACCGCCCTGCAGCAATGCAGCCAGCCCATCGGCAACCTCATCATTCAAGGCAGCGTGAACGCGCTTGGGGTATCCGCTGCGGCGGCGTTCAGCGCGGTGCGGAAGATCGAGGATATCGGCCTATTGCCGGGACGCAGCATTTCTACGGCCATTACCTCTTTTACGGCGCAGAATAAGGGTGCAAAGAATGAAAGCCGCATTCAGCGCGGCTTTCGGCAGGGTATGAGTATGGAAATTGCCGTGGGCATGGCGATGTGTGCGGTCATTCTGCTGCTGCGCGCTCCGCTCATGCGCCTGTTTACAAAGGATGAAGCCATGATTGAGGACGGCGTCCGATATTTCAATCTGATCGGATTCTGCTACGCCCTGCCGTGCATCACCAATGGACTCCAGGGCTATTTCCGGGGGATCGGCAGAATGAAAATCACCCTGCTTGCGACCCTGACCCAGATTTCCGTGCGCGTGACCGCCACCCTGCTGCTTACGCCGGTGATGGGCATTTCCGGCGTGGGGCTGGCTTGCGTGCTTGGCTGGACGGCGATGATCCTTTGGGAATTCCCCTTGCAGCTGCATATTCAGCGGAGGGGCGTTTTGGAGCGATAAGCTGCCGCGCAGAGACGAAAACAGGAAAATGAAGGAGGCCATGTAATATCAACTGGATCAGGTTACTTCTTCCGGATACAGATACCGCCGTATGGCGGCGAGCAGCTTATCGATAAAGATCGGCTTTTCTTCAAAGGCGTCCATGCCAGCGGCCAGAGCGGCCTCCCGTTCCTTGTCCGATACGTTTGCGGTCAATGCAATGATCGGGATCCGCGCTTTCTTTGGATCCGATAACTGGCGGATTTTGCGGGTGGCCTCAATCCCGTCCATGTTCGGCATCTGGATGTCCATCAGGATCAAATCATAATACCCGGCCGGGGCTGCGTGCATCATATGAAGGCAAATCAGCCCGTCTTCGGCGAATGCCGTTTCCGCGCCGAACTGCTTTAAGATTTCCGCCGCGATTTCGCGGTTGACCGCTATATCGTCGGCCACCAGCACCCGTTTACCGGAAAACTGGCAGGTCGGCAGCTGCGTTTGTCCTCGGGAAATGTGTTCGTGCAGATACCGGTCCAATTCCTCAGAGGTAAGGGGATAGTCTTCGCCACGGCCCTCCCGGTCTTTTCCATCCAGATTCTCTTTTTGAATCCGGTTCAGCAGCGTCATCATGTATTCGCAGGATATCCTGATCCCATCCAGATATTTTTGCAGCATCTCCGGATCATCGTGGCTGTTCCTTATAATTTCCACAAAGCCAAGAATGATATGAAGCGGCATCCGGATATCCCGGGACATTTCAAAGGCTTTCAGCAGCCTGGAGGGACGGCATTCTTCCTTGCATTCCCGCAGAAGCGAATCCACCGTTGTTTCCAAAACATCGGCAAGCTTTGGAAACAGCGCAATATCGGGATAGGATAGATTCCTTTCCCACTTTGAAACGGCCTTATCCGTAACGCCGAGAATATCCGCCAGCTGTGCCTGCGTCAGGTTGTGCTTGATGCGCAGGGAGCGGATGCAGGAGCCCAGAAGCGTTTGCTTCAACTGAATTCACCTCCTTCGCTCATCATACCACGGGAAAGCCCGGCGGACAATCGACTGTTGGTTTACTGAATAGGACGGAGGCTTCTTGCATTTCCCGATATTGACAGCATGAAGAGCTTTTCATATAATATTAGATAGAAAACCCGCCTGCATATTCCGTTCGCACAGCCCGGTATCGGGTGGCTCTGCCGCGCCGGACTTGCCAAGGAATGCAGGGGGTCCAGAGAACGTTTTGATTATCATCATAAGGAGGAAAAAACCATGAAAACGCAACGGGTTCTGTCTCTGCTGCTGGCGGCGCTGCTGATTTTGTGCGTGCTGCCGGCGGGCGCCTGGGCGGAGGAAGAAGAATTTTTTCTGGAAAAGCAGCCGGGCTGCCGTCAACTGACGCTGTACTGGAACGACCCGGACGCGGACTACAGCGCCTGCGACGTATGGCTGTGGTTCCCCGGAAAAGATGGAAGCGGACAGCTTTTTCATCCCTGCGAATACGGCGTGAAATGCATGGTAAACGTGCCGGAGGCTGTGACGGAAGTGGGCTTTATCGTCCGAAAAAACTGCTCCAATCCCGGCGGCACTTCCTGGGGAAACGCCACCAAGGATGTGGAGGAGGATCGTTTCGCGGTCATGACCGGCCAGGATACCCAAATTTACTTGAAACCAGGTGACAGCATGCAGTATTCCTCTCCCGACGGCGGAAAAACCCTGAACGCGATCCGGGTGTTTACCTTGGCAGGCATCGTTTCGCCGACGGATATTCGGTATTTCATTTCTCCCGCCTGTCGGTTGGACCTGGATCAGGTTCATGTGCGCCAAGCTGGAAGAGAACTGGAAATCGCCAAGCTGTCCAGCCGGAACAATAACGTGGTCACAGGCGTGATCACCGTGGGCGAGGAATTGGACGTGGCTTTGCCCTATACGGTGGAAATTGCGGAGTACGGCGAAATCCCCGCTGTGCCCACGGAAATTTTCGACAGCAAAGCTTTTATCGAACAGTATACTTACGACGGGAATGACCTGGGCGCGATGATCCAGGACGGCAAAACGGTGTTTAAGGTATGGGCTCCCACCGCCAGCGCCGTCACGCTGAACCTGTTTGAGGACGGCGGCGAAGGCGAAGCCTATGAAAAGCTGGCAATGACCAAGGGCGAACAGGGCGTATGGAGCGCTGAAGCCCCCTGCGGCCATGGCACCTATTACACCTATACCGTGGAAACCGCCGTGGGTACCCAGGAAGCGGTGGACCCCTATGCCAAGGCCGTGGGCGTGAACGGGAACCGGGGCATGGTGATCGATCTGCAGTCCACCGACCCGGAGGGCTTCCGGGAAAGCGCGTATTATGATCAGATCGATACCTATTCCGACGCGGTGATCTGGGAGGTCCACGTGCGGGACTTTTCCAACAAAATCGCTTCTTCCCGCTATCCCGGCAAATACCTGGCCTTTACGGAAACGGGGCTCACCAATGAAAGCGGCGTGCCCGTGGGCATGGATTACCTGAAAAACCTGGGCGTTACCCATGTGCATCTCCAGCCGGTATACGATTATGCCACGGTGGACGAAGCAAGCACCGAGCCTCAATTCAATTGGGGCTACGATCCCAAGAATTACAACGCCCCCGAGGGCAGCTATGCTACCGACCCCTATCACGGCGAGGTACGGGTGAACGAATTCAAGCAGATGGTACAGGCCCTGCATGAAAACGGCATGGGCGTGGTGATGGATGTGGTATACAACCACACCTATGCCCTGGATTCCAATTTGAACCGGGTGGTGCCCTATTATTATTACCGTTTCAATTATGATGGAACCGCCTCCAACGGCAGCGGCTGCGGCAACGAAACCGCCTCCAACCGGGCCATGTTCCGCAAATACATGGTGGACAGCGTGCGGTATTGGGCGCAGGAATACAAGGTGGATGGCTTCCGCTTCGACTTGATGGCCCTCCACGATGTGCAGACCATGCAGGAAATTGAGCGGACGGTGCATGAAGTGAACCCTAAGGCCCTGATCTATGGCGAGGGCTGGACCGGCGGCACTTCCGCTCTGCGGGATAATTTCCAGGCCAATCAGAAGAACATTCGGCAGATCGCGGCCAGCGAAGGGGCCATCGGCGGGGTAGCAGTGTTCAACGACGCCATCCGGGACGGCCTGAAGGGCAGCGTGTTTGATCCCAAGGACAAGGGCTACGCCAACGGCGCGAATAGCAAAACCAACGCCAATAAGGTGATTTTCGGCATTCAGGGCGGCACGAAGATCGCTGCCGTCAATTGGGGCGTGGACAACGCTATGGTGGTCAATTATGTATCCGCCCACGATAACAACACGCTGTGGGATAAGCTGGCGCTGTCCAATCCCGAAGCAAGCGATGCAGAAAAGCTGGCCATGAACCGGCTCTGCGCCGCCACGGTGATGCTCAGCCGGGGCACTCCCTTTTTCCTGGCGGGAGAGGAAACGCTGCGCACCAAGGACGGCGACAGCAACAGCTACGCTTCCTCCGACGAAATCAATAACCTGAATTGGGAGGCCCTGACCCCGGACAGCGAAGAAATGCGGATGATGGAATATTACCGGGGTCTGATCGCCCTGCGCCGGGCGCGAATGACCGACCCGGAGGCCCCCTGCGCGTTCTTAACCACAATTACGCCTGCTGCGGAACTGATGGAAAACAACGTGATCGCCGTTACCTGGACCGGAAACGACGGCGCTGTGGGCTATGCCCTCATCAACCCCACCGGGCAAACGGTCACTGTTGATGCGCCTGAGGGCTGGACAGCGTACAGACCTATGCTCCAGGGCGCCCAGGCGAACCCGGACGCGGAAGCAGTCACGAATCCCATTTCCGCCGAGCCCTGCAGCGTCACCCTGGCCGTGCGGGCAAAGTAAAGCACCATGAGGAATTACAAGCATTCTTGGTAATCCTTTTCAAAAGATCCACCTAAATCGCAGGTGGATCTTTTTCCGTGATAGAAATTCTGAGGTTAAGTCATTTATCGAGCCTTTTAGGTTACAGAGTAAGGCCTAACAAAGGGATACGTTGGGGCTGTCCTGCCCCAAACCCTGACCAAGGTACTGATCGTAACCTCTTAGTCGGGACTAACTGAGTAATTTATTGGGCGCATGAAATTTTTTTCATCATCATTTGCCTATTGACAAATTGGCTTGGATTGTATATGATAATATATGAACAGATGTTCAAATGAAAGGATGATCAATGTGGAGGAGCAGAAATGGCGCACAGAAACGGAAGAAAACGGCGGAGCGGGGGAGCCCCTTCATAAGGATTTGATTTCCACGGTGAACGCGGATATGCCGGAGGAGGAAATGCTTTACGATCTGGCGGAGCTGTTCCGCATTTTTGCGGACAGTACCAGGATCAAAATCCTGTACGTGCTGTTTGAGGCGGAAATGTGTGTGGGGGACATTGCGGAATTGCTGAAAACCAGTCCGTCCGCCGTGTCCCATCAGCTGCGGGTGCTAAAGCAAAGCAAGCTGGTGAAATTCCGGCGGGAAGGGAAAACCATTTTCTATTCCCTGGCGGATGATCATGTGCGCACGATCATTGATATGGGCATGGAGCATCTTTGCGAATGAGCATGATATAGAAATCATCGGATGGAGGGGAAAGCCATGAGTAAGCATTGCGAGCATTGCCATCACGAGGAAGATCACGGGCATGAACACCATTATGACCATGAGCATCATCACGGCCACGATCATGAACACGGCCACGGAGAAGAGGGCGAGCGGAAAACGATGCTGATCCGCATCGGGGTCAGCGCCGCGCTGCTGTTGATCGGGCTGCTGGCGCCCATGGCACAGGGACTGAAAATCACGCTGTTCATCCTTTCCTGGCTGGCGGTAGGTTATTCCGTAGCCATCGAAGCGGTGAAAAGCATCCTGCACGGGGAAGCGTTGGACGAAATGTTTTTAATGACGGTGGCCTCTGTGGGCGCGTTCTGCCTGGGGGATTATGCCGAGGGCGTGGCCGTGATGCTGCTGTACCAGATCGGTGAATTTTTCCAGGATTACGCCGTGGACCAGAGCCGGGATTCCATTGCGGAGCTGATGGACATTCGGCCCGATTCCGCCAACGTGGAGCGGGATGGCCGCATGGAAACCATCCTGCCCAATTATGTGCAGGTGGGCGAGGTGATCGTAGTAAAGCCCGGGGAGAAGGTGCCGCTGGACGGGGAAATCATTGAAGGTTGTTCCGCCCTGAACACGGTGGCCCTCACCGGCGAAAGCGTGCCCCGGGAAGTGAAGCCGGGGGATCAGGCGCTCAGCGGCTGCGTGAACACCCAGGGCCTTCTGCGCGTGCGTGTGACCCACGCCTACGAGGATTCCACCGTGGCCCGCATTCTGGAATTGGTGGAGCACGCGGGGGAAAATAAATCCCAGGCGGACCGGTTCATAACGCGATTTGCCCGGGTGTATACCCCGGTTGTGGTGGGGCTGGCCGTGCTGGCGGCGCTGGTACCGCCGCTGCTGTTCGGGGGCGATTGGAATGAATGGATCACCTCGGCCCTTACCTTCCTGGTTATCTCCTGCCCCTGCGCGCTGGTGATTTCCGTGCCGCTCACCTTTTTCAGCGGCATCGGCGGCGCGTCCCGGCGAGGTATCCTGGTGAAAGGCGCGGGATACCTGGAAACCCTGGCGCAAACGGACATTGCAGTGTTTGATAAAACCGGCACCCTGACCCAGGGGAAATTCGCTGTGGCAGAGATTCATGCCGTGAACGGCGACGAACAGAAATTGCTGGCCCTGGCAGCGGCAGCGGAAGCATTCAGCACCCATCCCATCGCTCAATCCTTGATAGAGGCTTTGGGAACGGAACCGGACAAGGAAGTAATCAGTCAAGTGGAGGAAATCTCCGGCCACGGTGTCCAGGCCCGGGTGAATGGCGTCCGTGTGGCCGTGGGCAATGATAAAATGATGCTGCTGGAGGGCGTGCGGTATGAAAAGGCACAGGCTTCCGGCACGGTGGTGCATGCGGCGGCAGACGGAAAATACATGGGGTATATCGTGATTTCCGATGAAATCAAGCCCGGCGTGAAAGAAGCCGTTCAGGCGCTGCGCGGTTTGGGTGTGAAAAAGACGGTGATGCTTACCGGCGATCGGGAACGCACCGCCGAAGCCGTGGGCCGGGAGGTGGGCATGGATGAAATCTACGCCGATCTGCTGCCCGATGGCAAGATGGAAAAGGTGGAGGATCTGCTGCGGGAAAAGGGCGAAAAAGGCGCTTTGGTGTTTGTGGGCGACGGGATCAACGACGCGCCGGTGCTGGCTCGGGCGGACATCGGCGTGGCCATGGGGGCCCTGGGCTCAGACGCTGCCATCGAAGCGGCGGACGTGGTGCTGATGGACGATGATCCCCGGAAATTGCCCACCGCTATTCGCATCGCCCGCAAAACCAGAGTCATTGTGCGGCAGAATGTTGTTTTCTCTCTGGCCGTGAAAATTCTGGTCATGCTCCTGGGCGTGCTGCATTTGGCCCCCCTCTGGGCCGCCGTGTTTGCCGACGTGGGCGTGTGCTTTATCGCCATTCTTAACGCCATGCGGGCCATGAAAGCGGCGGAAAAAGAAAAGTAAAAGCGTTTGGTTGCTTATTTTATGAGCCCTTTAAGTTACGTAGTTAGTCTAAACTAAAAGGAACGTTGAGGCCTGCGCGGCCTCAAACTCTGCGCCAGGGCCTGA
>JAUNMW010000261.1 GCA_030537395.1 Clostridia bacterium
CATATCACTGCTCGCAAATGGATTGTGTCTTGCTTTAATTAGGTAATAGTATAAGAGAGAAAAGCGGGAAAATGAGAGCCCAAGAAAACTTGTCTTCTCGCCCAAACTGGTTTGATGGGCTTTCATTTTCCCGCTTTTCTCTCTTACTTCGCCGGATGCTTTGCATCCGGTTTGGCGGCTGAAAGCCGCCGGGCCAGAAGCACAACTGCAAGAAGATTGGCTTCCTCTGCATCTCCAAGTAACTGCGGGAATAATGCTTTCCCGCCCTACCAAGTTAATTCCGCTATTGCGGGTCCAGGGACGAACCGCCGATGACCGCCTGTGGCGGGAATCTCATCGGCAGTGAGATCAAGCGAAACGAGCAATGTCCGCATGAAGCGGACTTGCGACGATTGAGCTTGCGGATACTCAGTACCCTGGTGGGGTCCGGGGTGAAACCCCGGCGTAGCCCCTTGTTCGTATTGAGAATCACCCTTAAAATATACCTGTTATGAATATAAAACAAGAAAACAGTACGAGCATCAGGTCGGCGTCAGATCGTCCATTCCTTTTGATAGGTCAGGCTGAGCGTATCGTCGTCGTGAAAATCAATTGGCAGCCAGATATAGCTGCAATGCAGGAAGCTTTCGGTATTGTGGCGCTCCGCCATGTGAATGTACAGATCGTCCCGGCCCTCCACCTTGAAAATGAACGTAGTTTGCGAATGGAAGGTTTTCTGGTCCTCGTCCCCCACGCAGGGATCACCCATATCCTCCCAGGGGCCAAACAGCGCTTTGGCGCGGAAATACTTGGCCTGGTTGAAGGCCCAGGAGGTCAAATCGGAGGTGATCATGTAATAATATCCGTTCCGGTACACCACCGCGGCGGCCTCCCGCCAGAAAGCCACGTCCAGGCGACGGTACTCTTTGGTGAAGGAAAGGTAATCCTCGCTGAGCTTTACGATGTGCAGGCAGCGGTCATCGCCCACCTGCCGGTCATAGATGTAATAGGCGGAGCCGTCCCGGTCCTGGTACACGGTGTTGTCCCGCACCAGGCCCTTTTCATCGATGGGGCGGCAATGGCCCTGCCATTGATAAGCGCCGTTCACCGTATCGCACACCGCCACGCCAGCCTCCGCCGTGCCTTCGGTAAAGCCATGATCGCCGGGATAGCCCACATAATGGTACCACAGCACAAACTTCTTCGTTTTTGCATTGTAGATGATTTTCGGACGTTCAAAACGCATGGGGCCGCAAAGCTCATGCCCCGGTTCATTCACACAGGATAGGATGATACCCTCATAGCGCCAATGCTCCAGATCGGTGGAGGCGTACATGGCAACGCCCGTCAGGGTGGTTTGTCCGCCCTGTCCCCCGCCTCGGGCGGGCAGATCCCTCAGCTGCATCCCATACCAATGATAAACGCCGTCCACATAAATGATGCCGCCGTCGCTGACGTTGATTTCGTTGCCGTCCGTATCGTACCACGGCACAAACTGGCCGATTTCACCGTTAATGATTTTTGCCATGATGCAGATCCTCCGTTACTTGCAGTAAGCGTCAAAGCTTTCGGGATCGAAGCCTTCAAAAATAGTGTCCACCCGTTCCGGCAGCGTGATCTTCACAATGGTTTCGATTTCATTTCGATTTTGAGGAAGCGTTATTTTCAGCATACCGCCTTCGTACCGCCAGGCGGGGGCTTTCTCGCCGGTCAGGCAAAGCACATCACCGCCAAATGCTTCCTTGCCCGGCAGCGGCAGCCGCACAGCGGTGCATTCCGGGCTTTTGATATGGAAATACACGGCGTTCTCCTTCCATACCGCGCCGCCCACGGTCCAATCGTTTTTCACCGGGCCCCCGCGGGTGCCGTAGACGGCTTCCCCGTATTTTTCCAGCCAAGCGCCAACCTCCCTCAGCCGCTGGGCGTGGGCGGGTTCGATGGAACCGTCCGGCATGGGGCTTACATTCAAAAGCAAATTCCCGTCCCCCGTAATAACGTCGGTGAGCAGATGCACCACATTTTGCAGGGAGCGCAATTGCGTATTGGGCTGCCAGCCCCAGGATTCCGCCAGGGCGTCGCAGGTTTCCCAGGGCCGATGGGTGTTGAACGCGCCGATCACGCGCTCCGGCGTATCGTAGTCGCCGCATTTCCGCGCGCCCAGGCGGTTGTTGATCACGATGCCCGGCTGCAGGGTGCGGGCCATATCGTTCAGTTCCTCCTCGCCCCAAAAACCGGGAATCAGCGGGTTCTGGCGGAAGTTTTCCTCCGATCCGTTGTTCAGGTGCTTCCCATGAGCCAGCCAGTAATCCTCGCCCCCGTCGTACCAGAGCACATCGATTTTTCCGTAGTTTTCCATCAGCTCCCGCACCTGCCCATGGCATTGGGCCCGCATGCGCAAGGCGCTGCGGTGGTACATCTGGGGAAAGAAGAAGCCCTCGCAGCGCCAGTCCATGGGCGAATAATAGAAGCCTACGCCCAGCCCCTCCGTCCGGCAGGCGTCGGCGTATTCCCGCACCAGATCACGCTTCGCCGGGGTGCGCATCACGGTATAATCGTCGATGGAACATTTGCTGTCAAACAGGCAGAAGCCGTCATGGTGGCGGGTGGTCAGCACCATATAGCGCATGCCCGCCTCCTTTGCCAGCTTCGCCAAGGCGGGCCCATCGAAGCGCTCCGCCGTGAAGCGCTGGGTCAAAAGCGCGTATTCGTCCTTATCCATGGGCTTATTGAACATCACCCATTCGCCCTCGCCCAGCAGGGAATACAGGCCGTAATGAATGAACATGCCGAACTTAAAATCCCGCCACCTTTTTATATCCGCTATTGCGTACACAAAAATACCCCCTTATTGCTCCAAACGATTAAACATGCTATGTAAAAATCGAAGTGTGGAATGTGGCGTGTGGCGTTTTTGTTGTTTCGACAAAAGCTCCACTCTTCTCACTCCACGCTTTCGTAACCGCGTTTCTATATCATCTTGTTATCTTGATACCCAGCCACCAGCGCTTCCACTTCATCCAGCTTGTCCCGGTAGGCGTCGTGCACCGCCACGCGGAAGAAATTGTCCCCCCGCAGGCCTTTGATGAAGCGGTAATCGGATTCGATTTTGAAAAACGGTTTGGATAGCATTTGAAGATACACAAAATTACCCAAAGGACGCAGGGACAGAATGAAATCATCGTCCATGGGCTGGTCCAGAATAAAATCCCAGGCGTACCAGCCCGCTTCGGCGCAGCGTTCCCGGGACTCGATTTTGTCTATGATCTTCATGGGCGTCCCTCCAGGCTATTGGCGATTTCCCCAACGGCGCGGATCAAATCGTTCATATCTTCCTGGGTATTCATGCAGGAAACGCTGGCGCGGATGGTACCGAAGCTTTCCGTTCCCAAGGCTTGGTGGATCAGCGGCGCGCAGTGCAGCCCGGCCCGGACCCGGATGCCGTATGCCCCCTCCAGGATGTAGGCGGCGTCCGCCGGTTTCAGGCCGTCGAGGGTAAAGCTCAGCACCGGCGCCAGGCACCGTTCATCGCCGTATAGCCGCACCTGCTTTATGACTTGCAGACCCTTCCGCAGCCTATCTATCAGCGCTTGTTCCTGGCGGGCGATTTGCTCCACGCCCTTTTCCAGAACAAAATCCACCCCGGCAGACAGCGCATCGATACCGGGCAGATTCTGGGTGCCGGGCTCGAATTCGTAATCCCCGGCCTCGTAGGTCAATTGGCGGCTGTTCCGCCCCGTGCCGCCAAAGCGATAGGGCGAAAAGGGAATGCCCTTCCGCACATAATACCCGCCCGTGCCCTGGGGCCCGAACAAGCTTTTATGCCCGGTGAAAATCAGCGCGTCCACGCCCCAGGCATCGGCCTGCACCGGAACGCATCCCGCGCTCTGGGCGCAGTCCAGCGCCAGCAGCGCCCCGCGGCTGTGGGCCTTTTCCGCGATTGCGCCTATATCCTGCACCATGCCCGTCACATTGGAGCAATGATTGACGAACACCGCGGCGGTATCATCGTCCAGCATCGCTTCCACGTCGTCCGGGTTTACCCACCCCGCCGTGTCGCAGGGCACAAAATCCACGCTGCCCACCCGGTCCTTGTGGTTCAGGAGGGGCCGCAGGATGCTGTTATGCTCCGTTTGGGTGGCCAGCACCCGTCTGCCCCGAAGCGGCAGGCCGCAAATGACCGCGTTAGCCGAATCCGTGGCCCCGGAGGAAAAGAAAATGCGATTATATTCCCCGATGCCCAGCAGCGTGCCCAGCTTCCTCCGGCAGGCGTCCAGAATGTCTGCCCCTTCCGCCGTTCCGCCCCGGAATTGTCCCGCCGGAACAGCAGAAAGAGCCAAGCTGTGCGCTTGAAGCACACAGCTTGGCTTGGGCCAGGTGGACGCCGCCTGATTCAGATAGATCATCCTCAGCCCTCCAGCACCTGGAAGTTCATCAGCCTGGCGATCCGTTTGATCATCTTCTTGTAGTCACCGAAAATCAGCACCTGGTGGTGGCCGAAGCCAGCCAGATTGTGCATGAATTCCCGGGCGTCGTCCATTTTGATATAGTAATAAGGGCTGCAGTAGGTTTCGGCGAATTTGGAGCGCACCACCTCGCCCACCTTGACGCACATGGTATCGCCCGCCGGGTTAAAGCGGCCCAGGGTCACATAATCATCCTGGTTCTGGGTAAAGTCGATTTGCAGCTTGCCGCCAAAACCCTGGCCCGTAAACGCC
>JAUNMW010000262.1 GCA_030537395.1 Clostridia bacterium
AGCTGCCTGGAGGAAACCACGTTTGGGGAAGGCGGCTTTTCCCCCGCCCGATTTCACCTATTTTCATTGTGCCCGAAAGCTTGCCATATTCCGTCCCCAGCGCAGCACGCGGAGCTTCTTTGGCTATATCCATCAAGTACCTTCGCGAGGAGTGGGTCCAGGGCCTCAGGCCCTGGCGCAGAGTTTGAGGCCGCGCAGGCCTCAACGTTCCTTTTAGTTTGGACTAACTATGTAACTTAAAGGGCTCTTTAATGAAATTGGATGCGGCATATTGCTGAATTTATTTGGAAATAATTGTTTTTGGGTATTGACAAAACAAAAATATGTGCTAAAATAATATTTGATCAAATGAAATTGATCAATGAAGAAAACAACGACGGCAAGGAGGAAATGACCATGGCAAGCTTTTATGATTATTCTGTATTCACGCCCAAGGGTGAAGAAGTGTCCATGAAGCAGTATGAGGGCAAGGTGGTGCTGGTGGTGAACACCGCCACGGGCTGCGGCTTCACGCCCCATTACAAGGACCTGGAAGACATGTACGAAAAGTTCCATGAAAAGGGACTGGAAATCGTGGACGTGCCCTGCAACCAGTTTGCCGGCCAGACCCCCGGCACCGATGATGAGATTCATGAATTCTGCACCCTCAAGTACAACACCCAGTTCCCCCAGATGAAAAAGAGCGACGTGAATGGCGAAAATGCCCTGCCCCTGTTCCAGTACCTGAAGAGCCAGAAGGGCTTCGAGGGCTTCGGCCACAGCCCCATGGCGCTGATACTGAGCACCGCAGTGAAGAAGAACGATAAGGATTACAAGAACAATCCCGAGATCAAATGGAACTTCACCAAGTTTGTGGTGGACCGTCAGGGCAATGTGGTGGCCCGCTTTGAGCCCACCGCCAAGATGGACGACGTGGCCAAGTGTGTGGAGCAGCTCCTGTAAGCTGAAGTGTACAGAGTGCAGAGCACAGAGTACAGATTGAATAGATTGAGCAATTGGTTTATTATTACATATCACTATGTCATCTGAACTCTGTACTCTGCACTCTGAACTCTCTCGCCAACAAATACGCATGAGATTGAAGGAGGCGTCACGATGAGTCGCTTCGATATCGCCATCATCGGTACGGGTCCGGCGGGCTTGTCCGCCGCCATTACGGCCACCATCCGCAACAAAAAGGTGCTGTTGCTGGGCAGCAGGGATTTGACCCTGAAGCTGCAGAAGGCCCACGAAATTCAGAATTATCTGGGCTTCCCCGCCGTATCCGGGGCCGACCTGGCCGCGGCTTTTCAGCGGCATATTGACCAGATGGGCATTGAAATCACGGAAAAGCGTATCAACGCGGTGTACGCCATGGGGGATTACTTCGCCCTGCAAAGCGGCGATGAAATGCTGGAGGCTTCCGCTGTGATCCTGGCTACCGGCGTGGTGCAGGGCAAGCCTCTGCCCGGGGAAGAAGCGCTGCTGGGCCACGGGGTCAGCTACTGCGCCACCTGCGATGCGCCGCTGTACCGGGGCAAGCGGGCCGCCGTGATCGGCTACAGCCCCAAGGAGGAGGCGGAAGCCGCGTTTCTGGCCGAGGTGTGCAGCGAGGTGCTGTATTTCCCCGTCTATAAGGAGGAAACCAGCCTGCCCGAATCCGTGCGCGTGATCCGGGAAAAAGTGACCGGCATTGAAAATACTGCCGAGGGCCGGGTTGTCAAAACCGCCGAAAACGGGTATACTGTGGATGGGGTGTTCGTGCTGCGGGAAGCGGTGGCCCCCGGCCAGCTGGTGCCCGGCCTGGAGGTGGACGGCAGCCACGTGGCGGTGAACCGCAAAATGGAAGCCAGCATTCCCGGCATCTTTGCCTGCGGAGACATTGCTGGCGCGCCCTACCAGTACATCAAGGCGGCGGGCGAAGGCAACGTGGCCGCGCTGAGCGCCGTGAGCTATTTGGATCAATTAAAACGAGCCCAGTAATACTGAAAAAAACTGCTCTTTGGATAGATTGCAATAAGAAATGTTTTTTCTTATGGCTTTCTCGGAAGGGGGTCTGGGGGAAACCGTCCTTCCAGCCATGCGGCCCTGGACGCATGGCGCTCCTTCACGACAGAAAGAAAGTGAGGAGAGCGCGGGCAAGCGGCGAAGCCGTCGCAGGCCGTGCGTCGCTGCATCAAAGAATGGTTTCTCCCACAAAAAAGAAAGAAAAGGAGCTAAGAAAAATGGTTAAGAAAATCAATGCGGAACAGTTTGAAAACGAAGCCAAGAAGAGCGCGGTGGCGGTGGTGGATTTCTCCGCTACTTGGTGCGGCCCCTGCCGCATGCTGGCCCCCGTGGTGGAAACCATCAGCGAAAAGCTGGCGGGCAAGGTAGACTTCTATAATGTGGACGTGGACGACGCGCCCGAGCTGGCCGGGGAATACCGAGTAAATTCCGTGCCCTGCCTGGTGCTGATGAAGAACGGCGAATTCGTGGATCAGTCCATCGGCTTCAAGCCCGAAGCCATGATCACCGCCTGGATCAACGAAAATCTGTAATTTTCTCAGCCGGAAATGGCGCAATTCTTCACTGACCCGGTGTGAATTGCGCCATTGCTTTACTGTGTTTTTCTTTCTGGCTAATCGGGATTCGGAGAGTGAATTCTATGATTATCGGCGCAATAATAGAGTTTGCGGTGGGAGCGGTTTGTCTTGTTTTGGGGCTGTTGCTGTGGAAAAAACAGAGGGTTTCCATTTTGCACGATTATCACTATCAGCATGTTAAAAAGGAAGATATACCTGCATACACCCGCAACATGGGAATCGGGTTGATGATCGTCGGTTTGGGAATCATCACTACAGGGATACTTGATCTTGCAAATTCCCCTTTTTGGTGGATTCCCTTGCTGGCGGGAATTCTTTCCGGATTTATTGTGCTGTTCCGGGCACAAAAAAAGTATAACGGGTCGGTGTTAGGCTGATAAATTTCTTTCTGTCACTTCTTTACAGAACCATTCTTCCACTTTGAATAGCAGGTGATCACCATGAACGATTTTGACCAGGTTCCTCAAGACGATCTCCCCCAGCTGCATTTGGACAGCCAGCTTTGCTTCCCCCTGTACGCGGCGGCGCGGAAGGTGGTAAACCATTATACGCCCTATTTGAAGCCCCTGGGCATCACCTACACCCAGTACATCGTGCTGCTGGCTCTGTGGGAAAGCGGCAGCGCCACGGTGGGCGATCTGTGCCGCAGGCTGTACCTGGATAACGGCACCATTACGCCCTTGCTTAAAAAAATGGAGGAAGCGGGGTATATCGCCCGCAGCCGCTCCAAGCAGGATGAACGGGTGGTCACCGTGACGGTGACGGAAGAAGGCTGGCAATTGCGCACGGCCGTGAAGGATATCCCTTTCCAGGTGGGCAGCTGCATCGCCATGAGCAGAGAGGACGCCTTTTCCCTCTATCAGCTGCTGCGGAAGCTGCTGGGAACGGTGGGCTGAACTTTATCAATTTCGCGTGACAGCGGCAGAGAAACAATCTGCCGTTTTTGATTTATTACGAAAATTTAATCCAGGAAAGCTGGGACCGTGAAAAGAATTCGGGTAGAAAAAACGTACAAGTTGTTATATAATGTTATACGGATTGTTACGCAAAAAAGGATTACAGCCGATAAATGCGCGAAAAGGAGGAATTCTCCATGCAACGTTATTCTTTGCCTGATCCCCGGTTTCTGCCGTTGGGACGGCATGATCCGGAGGAAGAACGAAGCAGCCTGTGGTGGAGCGGCAGCGGCGTGCGGGTAAAGCTTGCCTGCACGAAGCTGGAGGCGGATATTACTTCCACCGCCCGGGACCATGCCGCCTGGATCGGCGTGCTGATGGACGGGGCACCGGTGGCAAGAATGCCGCTGATGCCGGGCACTCATCGGTATGCGCTGCTGGCGGGGCTGGATCAGGGCTTTTCCCATGAGGTAAGCATCATTCGGGATTCCCAGCCCAGCTATGATGAAGAGGGCCCAGTGTATCTGGATGCCATTTACACGGACGGCGAACCGGAACGGCCCCGGGAGCGGGACAGACTGATTGAATTCATCGGCGACAGCCTGACCGTGGGGGAGGGGTGCCTGGGCCCCGAATCCGGCGAGGAATGGCGTATGATCTGGATTTCCCACATGCCCGCGTTTCCAACTTTGGTATCGGAGGCGATGAAGGCTGAAAAGCGGGTGATTGCCCTGGGCGGCTGGGGCGCGGCCCGCAGCTGGGACAACCAGCAGGACAGCCGTCTGGGCCGGATTTACGGCCAGCTATGCGCCGTCACCCCCGGCGGCGATGTGCCTGCGCCGGAAGCGGGGAAGGAGCGGCCCGCCGACGCGGTGGTGATCAATCTGGGCACCAACGATTCCTCCGCGCTTTCCAAGATGGAAGGCCAGGAATTGGACGCCGCAAAGGAAGAATTGAAAAACCGGGCTGTGGAATTGATCGGGATGGTGCGGAAACGCAATCCCAAGGCCGCCATTCTGTGGGCTTACGGCCTATGCGGAAAACCGGTAGAGGCCATCTTGAAAGCTGCCGTGGAAGAAGCGGTTCAAAAGGGCGATGAAAATGTACGTTATCTGTCCCTGACCCCTGCCGGCTCCAACGGCTCCCGCATGCATCCCAGCCGGGACGCGCATCGAGTGGCGGCGAAGGAAATTGAGGACGCACTCAATAAAATGATGTAATTGTTCAGCC